>DASSZO010000208.1:0-23685 GCA_035702815.1 Candidatus Aquilonibacter sp.
TGTTTTGGTGTCGCCGTCGAATCGAAGCTGATCGCGATCTTGACGTTGCCGCTCGCGTGGCCCGTGTTCTTTGCCGAGCAGCATGATTCGCCGATGCCCGAGCGCGCATGGTACGCGACCTCTCGTTCCGCTGTGGTCTTCGCTGGAACGGTGCTCGTGCTGTTTGCGCTCAACGCGTTTTCCGTTATCCACAGCATGCGAAGCGTTGATGCACTCGCGATATGGCGAACATTTTCCGGCTTTATCGGCAGCATGGTCGGCCAGGGGCAGGGCCACGCCGGACAGGGAATTCCCGCGTTGGATACCCCGCTCATTGCCGTGTTATTCGCGATGGCGTGCGTGCTCTTGCTCGTTGCAAATGTCGGCTACGCGTTCTTTGTGGCGGCAACGCTGGTGTGGTGGATGTACTTCGGCGCGAGCGAACGTCATCTCGTCGTGCCGTTCTTCGTGCTCATGATGATGGCGGGCGTTGAGGCACGCGGCCTCGTGGAGCGGGTCGTGAAGCGGCGCAGTGACAGACTCGCCGCACCGGCGTTGCTTGCGCCCGTGCTTGCGGCCGTTGCCGTTGTCTTCATGTTCTCCGCCGGCGGCGTCTACGGCGTTCGTCTTCGCCGGTTCCCCGATCGTGCGCACGTTCTGTCCACGTCGAACGGGCACTGGATCTACAGTCGCAAGCTGGTCAGTGTGCTGCGCACCTACCCGTATGTCTTGACGAGCGGCTGGTGGCAGTTCCCCGAACTCTCGTTACGCGAAAACATGGAGTTCTACGACCGGACGAGCCCCGCCAATGCCAATCTTCCGCGACAGGGCGCGGTTCTGTTTTTTGACCGAGGCAATACGCTGTCTCCCTTCACGAGCGTGCGCGCGAATTGCGCGCGCGTGCTTTACACGGAAGGACCGCTCGTCGTGTGTGCGCCCAAGCCGAACGTCGCGCTCGCGTTCCAGCCGGGCACCGCGGCGCCTTAATCTCCGGTCGGATACGTTTCCGGAATTTCGCCTTGCGTCCAGATCGCGCTGCGTTCGAGCGGTTCGACGGCTCGAGTCGTATCGATATGATAGATCGCGTCGAACTGATGCATGAGCCGCGCGTTGAAGTAGTGGCTCTGCAGTTCGGTCTGCGGACGGTAGATGACACCGATCGCGCGTTCTCGCGCGCGGTCGGGAAGGCCGGCGAGATCCGGACGGTAACGCCGTAGCGGAATCCAAAACGCGGGAACGCCCAGTTCATGAAAGTGGTGCTCGTAACTATCCGGTCGTGCCGGACGGACGTGCTTGCGTTCCTCGCGTCCGTGCCAGTCGGATGCCGCGGTGACCGTGCCGCGGTACGTCGTGAATCCGATGGCGACGCAGTTCTCTCCGTACGCGCGGTGGAGAAGCTCGCCGATATTCGTCTCGGCGCGCAGGTGCATCGATGTGGCTCCGGCATTGCCCACGTGTGAGTTGTGCGCCCAGACGACGGCCTTCGGTCGGGGCTGACGGCGCGCCAGATGGAGTAACAAGCGCTCGAGGGTATCGGCCATGTGCGAATCGCGGAGGTTCCACGTCGATATCGAGTCGTCGATCATCGCGCGGTAGTACTTCTCGGCATTGGCGACGATGCGCGCGTTCTGTTCGGCGTAGAAGTACTGATCTTCGGCAACCGCGCCGTCGAGCCGCGCATACGAAGCGGCCTGCTTTTGAATGTCGTAGAGCGCGCGCACGACGTCGTCTCGGCACGAAGGGTGCAGTCCGCTAAACGCCGCCATACCGTAGTTCTCGGGATGCGACGCGTACGGTTCGAGGCACGCATACTGTTCGCGTGCCTTCGCGGCCGCGGTTGGATCGACGCGCTCTAAGTATCCGACGACGGCATCGATCGACGCGTACATGCTGTACAGATCGAGGCCGTAAAAGCCAGCCTTGATCCCGTTGCGCCGGCCGGCCGCGTCGTTGTATTCGCGCAGCCATCCGACGAAATCCAAAACGTCCGTGTTGCGCCACATCCACGCCGGAAAGCGCGAGAACTCGCCGAGCGACTCGACGGCTTCGCGGTCGTCACCGGCGCCGCGGACGTAGCGGTTGACACGGTAGGCGCCGGGCCAGTCGCCTTCGATGCAGACCGCCGTAAAGCCATGATGGACGATGAGACGCTTCGTCAACTCGGCTCGGGTGCGATAGAACTCGTGCGTGCCGTGCGTGGCTTCGCCGATGAGGACGATCGGCGCGTCGCCGATCATTGCGAAGATCCCGTCGTGATCGGCGGCATTGCCGGTGAGCGGGACGATCGCGTCGCGCAGGGTGCGAAGCGCTACGCGATGCTCCACGATTGACGTTCCTGATAAGCACGGGCGAGGAGGTCGCGAACCTCGTCGTCGGATGTTTCGGAAAAATCGCCATAATGGGAACCGACGGCGCCGAAATGGTCGAGCACGTACGGACACACGAAGCGATCGGCGACGGTACGCAGCCAAGCCGCCGTATCAGCGGGCGCAACGGGTACCGCGACGACGAGTTCGCGCGGGTGGTGGTTGCGCAGCGCCATGAGCGCGGCGTACATCGAAGAACCCGTCGCTAAGCCGTCGTCTGCGACGATGATGGTTTTCTGCTCCAGCACCGGCTCCGGGCGATGATCGCGATATGCGCTTATCCGTCGTTGCAGCTCGTGCGATTCTCGCGCAACGACCGCTTCGAGCGTCGATCGCGCCACGTTAGCCCACTCCAAGGTCGCGTCGTCGAGGACGAAACTTCCGTCGCTTGCAAGCGCTCCCATCGCGAGCTCTTCATGACCGGGTACGCCAAGTTTGCGCACGATGTAGACGTCGAGCGGCAACCGTAAGGCGTGTGCGATCTCGTATCCGACGGGAACGCCGCCGCGCGGAAGCGCGAGCACGATGGCGTCGGCGGCTCCAGCGTACTCCGACAGGTGACCGGCAAGCACTCGGCCTGCGTCGCGGCGGTCTTGGAGAAGTGGCATGTCGATTCTCCCGTACCCGAGTGTACCGTCAAATCGGAGAAATCAACGGGAAGAGTCGGGGAATTCCCTTTGCCTGCGCAACAATTCGCACGCGTCAAGCGTATCTTCGTATAGGACCACGAAGGAGGCGCAACGATGGCACAAGGAGTGATCGTCTTCCGCTCGATCGGTGAGGCGCAGCGCGCGGGATTTTACGTGTACGACCGGACGCCGAGCGGCTTCATCGCCCGCACGAATCTCAACGGCCGCTGGGCGACCGCGCTGATCGAAATCGTCTAGTCGTCGACGGTGACGTTGCCGCCCTGATCGTCGAAGTAGAAACGCGTGTCGTACGCCTTCACTTCGCCGGTCAGGTCGTCGCGCACGCGCGAATGAATCGAGAGGCGGTGTAACGCTTTTCCTGAGCGCTTCATTACGCCGCCGTACGAGTATTGAACCAACGGCGTCTTTTCATCGATGGGCGCGAGGCGGCCCTTCGAGACGAGCATCGTCAGCATCTGATCTTGGAGCCGCTTGGGAATCAAGCGCGCGACGTCGTCGGCCTTGAGCTTTACGAGTTCGAGTTCTTTCTGCGCTTTGTTCTCGACTTCGACGAGGTCGTTATTGCAGAAGCGAATGACGGCATCCCAATCGTCCGCGCTGATGCCCGTAAAGGTCAGACCATATCGCCACGCCGGCTTGCCCTGCGCCGTACCGGGCTGCTGCCAGACGCGCTTGGCGCGGATGACGACGTTGCGGCTCTCGATCTGCACGCGCAAGTTGATTTCTTCCGGCAGCGACGCCTGCGACACCAAGCCGAGGCCGCTTCCCGAGATGTCGAGGCACGCGCAGTTCTGCCATTGCGAGCCGATCGCGACCCACGCGGGGAATGGCCCGGGCCGGCGCGGGTATTTGCGCCGGTTCTGGGGTGCCCCGGTGAAGAACGTGATGAGGTCGTTGAGCATCTACCTTGGTTTTCGACGTGTGCGCGCGCGACGATGAGGCCCTTTATCGAAAGGCTACCTGAATTTATCGGAAGAAACGCTCGCTCCCTTTACGTTTGCTTAACAAATCGTCAGCGGTGGCGGGCGACGGTCGATCCGGCCGGCACGACTTCATGCTGGGTGATCCACGCGGCGGGTCCGTTCGCCGAGACGAGATAGTCGCCGAAGAAGCGCCCTTGCGGGCTTTCGATCATCACTTGCACCTTCGCATTCGATGAGTCCATGAGTGCCGCGTGGACGATGCGGAACTCCGTCGCCCCCGCAAGAATCGGCGCTTCGGTCAGGTTCGAGGTGCCGGCGCTGGCCGAAAGCCCGAGGTTTCCGAGCGCGGAACTCGCGTCGCCGCGCATGAGCGAATCGAGATACGACATGACGATCAGACGGGCGCGCTGGATCAGCGGAGCGTCGTGCGACGGCAGCGTGCCCTTGATCGATGCGCCCGCCGGTCGCTTTGCGAGCGCGATCCGTTTCGCCCGATGCTCGCGTGCGGGTGCCTTCGCGACGTGCACGGGGGCCGGCGTTGCTGTCGGTCGCGGACGCGGGGTCGGAGCTGCGGTCGGTCGAGGCTTCGGCGTTGAGGGCTTTGGCGTGCTCACCCGGGCGATCGTATGATGCACGACGCGCGGCTTCGGGGCGCGCGCGACGCGAACGGGGGGCGCAGGCGCGCTGTGGGCGGCGCGTGCGACCGCGATCCGCGGGACCGGATGCGTCTGGACCCAGGCAACGGCGCTTCGCGCCCCCGGAACGACGACACCGACGAGGAGCGCGGCGATGGCCGCACCGGCCGCGACGACGGCGAGTCCGGTCGCGATGCTCGCGGCGCCGCGGATCACGACGGGCCACGCCCGGCGATAGGCCGATGCGAGTGCACGGTCGATCGTGAGGATGCCGCTCCAGACGGCGCGGGACGCTCGAACCGGGGCGAATGCGATCGCGCGGTAGGCACGCGCCAGGGCGAGATCCGCGGCGAGAATCGCGTCGCGCGTCATCTGCCCCCGCCGCACGATCGGCGTCGTCAATCGATGCCAGGCCGTCGCCGGCGAGAGCGGCGGCAACGCTGCGCGCAACGATGCGCTCAACTCGTCGATCTGCAACGATTCGTCTTCGGTCCCTTCCACCTGCGCGCTGCGCGCAACGATGACGGGCAAGAGAATCGCGCGCAGCGCTTCATGGTCGAGCGTTCGCAATGCGCGCCGGTTCTGTTCGAGGAAGGTTGCGAAGTCGGGGCTTATCTCGAAATACGCGCGCTCTTCGTCGTTCATTCGTGCGACGCTGCGCTCGACGAGTTGATGCAGCTCGTCCTCGGGCAACCCGGCAAGATAGGCCCGCGTGGATTTGGCAACTTCGAGCGGACTGAGCGCTGCCAGAAGGTAATCGACCGAGCGCGAGCTTCGCCGCGAACGCAAAAACATATGGAGTTTACCGTACCCGAAGAACGTCGCGTGCCATAGGAACGAACGGAAACCCCGGCACTAGGACAAACGTCCCTTCGCGGAGCAGTGCGGCTAGCATGCGCTTCGTCGTTCTGTTCTGGCTCGTTACGCGCGCGTTGGTGCTGGCGGTGCTGCTTGCGTCGGGTCAAACCGCCGCACTCGCGCATTGGGATGGAGCGTGGTACGGGTCGATCGCGATGCACGGCTACGAATTTGCGCCGGACGGGCGGCAGCACAACGTCGCGTTCTTTCCACTCTTCCCGGCACTCGCATGGCCGCTCGTTCACGCCGGCATGCCATGGCCGGTCGCGGGAGCGATCGTTGCAAACGCCGCGTTTCTCGGTGCGCTCGCATTGCTGTTCGCGTGGTCGCGCCGTCTCTATGACGAGCGAACCGCGCAGTGGTGCGTGGCGCTCGCGTCCCTGCTTCCCGCCTCGCTGTTCTGCACGGTCGACTATCCGCAGAGCGTCTTTCTTCTCGCGAGTGCGGGCGCGTTGTTCCTGTATGCGACGCAACGTGCCATCGGGTCGGGACTGAGCGCCGCAGCCGCGTCGGCTGCGAGCGTGCTCGGGATTCCGCTGATTGCGGCGCTGCTCGTCGAGGCGATCGTGCGCCGTCGCGTTCTCATCCTTGCCGCTGCCCTCATCGGCTCGCTCGGAATCGGCGCGTATGTCGCGTTTTGTGCCGTCACATTCGGCGACCCGCTTGCATTCGTGCACGCGCAGCATGCGTGGCGCCACGGATTCGGCTTCGATCGCAACGCCTGGCTGTCGATCTTTGCATCGCTTGGCACGATCGACGGTTTTCGTCAAAACGTGCAGATGGTGCTCGTTCCGGCGGGCCTGATCGCCGTGCTGATCGAGGCGCGGCACCTTGGGCGCCTTGCGACGCTCTACGGGCTGTTAGCACTTGCAGTGCTGCTCTTCTCCGGAACGCCGTTCTCGGTCGATCGGAACGCGTATGCGATCGCCCCGGTGCTCGTCGCGATCGCCGCACTGCTTCGACGCGCGCCGCCGCTCGGCTATCTGATCCTTGCCGTGTCGGCGGTGCTGCTCGTCATCGACGCCGGGCGCTTTGCGCACTTTGCCTGGGTTGCCTAAGCGTTACGTTCCTTTGTCGGCTCCGATGTAGTCGATGATCTTCACGAGAAACTGCGGCGTCGTGTAGAGCGACGCGGGGCTTCCGTAGGCGACGTAGAGTTCGCGTTTGCCGAAGCGCTTGTGATAGGCGAAGGAGACGTTCGAGCACAGGCCGTCGCAGGCGCCGTTGCTGAACTGCGGCGGCGTGCCGACGAAGCGGCGCAGCCCGAGCGCAAAAGAGCTGTCGCGACCGGTTTGCATCGAGACGCTCGCGCGCTCGAGCCACTGGATGTTCGCGGTGCCGTTATCTACATACTGACGGGTGTCGTCCAGCTCCAGCGTCACGATGAAGCGCTGACCGACTTTGAAGGCGGTGTTGCGGTACCACGCATCGAGTCGTCCGTCGCCGTAGCGTCCGGTTGCGTAGGCGATTTGCGTCGGTGTCGACGTGCCGTAGCGGTACGTAAGGCTGGTCTGATTCTGGGTGAGCGGTGTAAAGACGGAATTGAGAAGCGCGTAGGCGGCACCCGTCTGCGTTTGCAGATTCCACAGAGTCTTGGTGGTGATGCTGAGACTCACGCCTTGGTCGGTGTTGTCAAATCCGCCCTGCGTGCCCTGGTAGCGATCGATGGACGCGGAGAGGTTGACGCTTTTGATCGCGCCGCCGTGCGGATTCCAATTTTGCGATCGGAATACGCCATAACCCGCGGCGTCGTTGAAGCTGACGAAGCCGTCGTAGGGCGCGTACTGCGAACCCATCCGCATGATGTTGCCGCCCAAGAAGGTGTTTGCGCCGAACCAGCCCCCGCCGATCATCGCCATCTTCGCCTTCGACGGATCCGTCACGTTGGTTCCGCTCTCGCTCGCGAGGTTCGCGAAGAGAAACTTGTGCTTGGTATCGCTCCACTTCGTCGAAAAGAACTCGCTGCTGTCGCTAAAGCCGGGCATCGTGACGCCGACGCGCTGGAGCGACGCGAAGAAGGTTCGCTTCGAATTGCGCAAGACGACCGACTGCGCGTTGTCGTTGCGTCCGTCGGCGCCGATGGCGGTGAAGCCGCCGAACAGAAACCGTCCTTCGTTGCCTTCCACGGCGTAGCCGCTGCGCGGGGTCGGAATGTTCGGCGTATAGAGATTGCCGATGCCCAGACACTCGTCGCACTCCATGTAGTTGTACGCACCGGCGCCTTGAGTGAAGAAGGGACGCGTTTCTTGCAGATAGCGGCGGAACGCGGTGGGCGAGATCGATTGCTGATCGTTTTCTACGTTCGAGAAATCGGGATGAATCGTCCCAACGAACGACGTGCCCGACGTGATCGGCACCGAGAAATCGAGACCGACGCGCGACGTGTTTCCGCCGGCTGACGGTGCGCCGATCTGGCCGAGGCCGTATGCCGCAAAGCGCGCCTGCGGGCGGACGTTCGTGACCGGTACGCCGCGCAGCGGTTCCGCCGCCGTGACGTCGCCCGTGCCGCTGGTCGATGTGGTTCCGTGATAAAGATAGAGCGATCCCGTCGTCGGTTCGAAGCGCGAGAGCTGCACGAGCCACTGCCCTTTCTTTTCGTTGCGCATCACGGTAAGTGGAATGCGCATCGTCACCGTGAAGCGGTCGCCGTCGATGTGCCCGGCGGATTCCCACTGCGGTTCGTACGCCAGATTCTCGGATGAATTTTGGTAGTGCGTGCCGTTGGGCGTCGAGATGAATTGATACGCAAAGCCGGTCGAGCCCGCCGGCCAAAGGTTCACTTGCACTTCGTCGTCGGTATCTTGTCCGACGTCGTTGGTGTGTTGGCTCGTCAGGATGGGCGTCCGCGTTTGCGTCGCCTCGAACCCCACGTACAGCGCCTTTCCGTCAGAGAGTACGTACGCCGTCGTTGGTTCCGCGGCGGCGGCGTGGGTATGCAGATCGTACGTGAGCCGTGCGACGGCGGCTTGTTTCCAGATCGGCGAGCTTAGCGTGCCGTTGATGGGGGGAGCGACGGGTACGACGGGGACCCGCAACTCGCCCGAGGAGGCCGCGAGCGCAACGCTCTGCGCCGACACGGCGGTCGGGAGGAAGAGGGCCGATGCGGCCAGGCTCAGGGTCGCGAGGGCTCGGTTCATGCAACGCTCCTACAACAACTAATTCTTTAAAACTAATTACGTAAGAGACGATACGAAGTTTCGGTCGATCTGTCAACTAATTCATTAATTCTTATGCCCGGCCAGCTTGGACTCTTCGAATCCGGTCCCCGCGTCCTCGTGGACGACGCCTCGGGGCGGATCGCCTATTACCCCGACGTACTCGCTACGACCGCAGCGGCCCGGCTCTTTGCCTGGCTGCTGGAGCATGCCCCGTGGGGCGGCGAGACGATGTGGATGTACGACAAGATGGTCGACGTGCCGCGCCTCGTCGCTCGCTACAACGCCGACGAGCTGCCGCCCCTGCTCGCCGAGGCCCGCCGCGTCGTCGAATCGTTCTTAGGCGAGCGGTTCACGACCGTCGGTTTGAACTATTACCGGAACGGCCGCGACAGCGTCGCGTGGCACAACGATCATCTCGACGATATGCCGCCCGAACCCACGATCGCGCTGTTGAGTCTCGGCGCGACCCGCCGGATGCAGGTCCGCACGAAACGCCCGCCGCGCACGATGCACGCGATCGATCTCGATTCCGGCAGTCTGTTCGTCATGAGCGGCCGTTCGCAAGAGTGCTGGGAGCATACGATCGCAAAGTCGGCGCGCCCCGTGGACGCGCGCATCAGCGTTGCGTTTCGACCGCGGATCATCGGGAACGCTGGCAATCATGAACGACCGTAAGCCCGATGAAAAGCGCGACGTACAGAGCGACCGTCCGTATTACGAAGAAGCGTCCGTTCCAGGTGACAACGAGGTCAAGACCGCGCTCGACCCGGAGCTCGAAGAGAAAGCGCAGCGATGAGGCACCGGCACCGCGCGCAAATTGCGTTGTTTTCTTGCTTGATGCTCGCTTGCGGTGCCGTAGCGTCCGCGCAATCGAAGCATGCGTCACTTGGTGACGATCAGTTCGTCCGTCAAGCGCTCGTGTCGGGAACGCAAGAGATTCGTCAAGGCGGAAAGGACGCGGATTCGACCAACGCCGCCATCGACGCGTTCGCAATGCGCATGGTCAAGGATCATAGCTACGCGAATACGCAACTGCTCGCGCTCGCGCATCAGCTCGACATTACCGTTCCCAACGGCATGTTGCCCGCCTCCGGCGCGCAAGAAGAAGCCAAGGGCGTGCAGAGCCCGCCGGTTTCGAATAATCAGCCGAATCCCAAGGCTTATTTTGCGGCGCAAGTTGCGGATCACAAGAAAGCCGTCGCGCTCTTCGAGCACGAAATTGCGCACGGCAGAAACCCGCAGATCGTCGCATTTGCGCGCAAGACGTTACCGGTCTTACGCTCGCACCTGCAGTTCGCCGAAAAGGAGCTTGCCCACCCGGCGCATTAGTCATCGCCCGTGATCATTGCGGGCCACACGCTCGACGTCGCGCAGACGCCGCCGCTGCGCGCGAACGCGCCGACCCTCGTCTTTCTTCATGAAGGCCTGGGATCGGTCGCGCTGTGGCGCGACGTTCCGGCGCAGCTGGCCGAGCGTACCGGATACGGAACGCTCGTCTATTCGCGATACGGAAACGGATTCTCCGACGTTTTGCGCGAGGCACGGGCCGTCTCGTATATGCACGATGAGGCGCTCGTCGCGCTGCCCGAGCTGTTGGCGCGCCTGCAGATCGAACGGCCGATTCTGTTTGGACACAGCGACGGAGCGTCGATTGCCCTGATCTATGCGGCGGCACATCCGCACGACGTGACGGCAGTCGTCGTCGAAGCACCGCACGTCGTCGTTGAAGACATCAGCGTCGAGAGCATCGCCAAGATCGGTCAGACGTATCGCACGACGGCGTTGCGCGAGAAGATGGCCAAATACCACGCCGACGTCGACGCGACGTTCTTCGGCTGGAACGACGTCTGGCTCTCGCCGGGTTTCCGTTCCTGGTCGATCGTCGACCGGCTCCCCTCGATCGAGGCGCCGCTGCTTGCGATCCAAGGAACGGATGACGAGTACGGAACCCTCGCTCAACTCAATATGTTGCGCGCGCACAGCGGCGGCCGCACGGACGTGATGGTGCTGGACCGATGCGGGCACGCTCCCCACCGGGACCGGCCGGAGATCGTCGTATCGTGCGCGAGCGCGTGGCTGTCGGAGGCGGCGTCGCGATAGCGGGCAGGGGGTGAATTCCCCGGCTTCAAGAACGTCGGCACATGGCCGAGAACTCGGTCCTGCCTCCGGATCTCTCACTCGTCCTCGAGCGTATCACCGACGGCTTTTTCGCCTTGGATGCGCAGTGGCGAATCGCATATATGAATGCCGAAGCGCGCAAGTTGCTGCAAGCACCGCGCGACGCGATCGGAGAGTTCTGGCTCGAAGCATTTCCCCTGGCGCGCGGACGGCTTTTCGAGCGCGAGTACCACCGTGCAATGCGCGATCAGCAGCCCGTGCAGTTCGTGGAGTACTCGAAGACCGCAAACCTTTGGTTTGAAGTCAAGGCGTACCCCTCACCGGACGGCATCTCCGTTTACTTCCGCGACGTGTCGTCACGCATCGAAGCGCAGCGCGAGATCGAACGCAACGCGCGGCGTCAACAGGCGCTCATCGACTTCGGAAGAACCGCGCTGGCGGGGAGTTCGTTCGATCAGATCGTCAACGATGCGCTCGATCTGGTGCGTGACGTCCTCGAAACGCCGATCGCCGACGTACTCGATTTCGATGCCGACGAGCAGCGCTTCGCGGTGCGCCGTTCGCTCGGCTGGGGCGCGTATGCCGCGTTCGACCCGTCACGCCCGCTCGTCGCGCACCTCGAACAGGTCGTTCGCACCGGCGAACCGTTCGTCTGCGCCGACGTCCGCATCGACCCCCGGGCGCGCGCGCTCGCCCAGCTGCAACACAATAACGTGCTCTCGTGCGTCGCGGTTCTGATCGGCACGTCGGCGCAGCCGCAAGGCGTCATCGTCGTCTACTATCCGCTCACGCGCACGTTTTCGGTGGGCGACGTGCGGTTCGTTCAGGCCGTTGCGCAGACGGTCGCCGAGACCGCGAACGCGCTGGAATCGAACCGGCGGATGGCGCAGGTGCTCGAGAGCATTCGCGATGCGTTCGTCGCCGTCGATCGTGACTTACGCATCACGTACGTCAATTCGCAGATGGCTCGTTATTGGAACGTCGCGCCGGCCGATGTCATCGGGCGCCGGCTCGAGGAGTACACCGCGCACTTTGACGTCGAAGGCGTAGCGCTGCGCAGCTTTAAGGAAGCCCTTGCAAACGAACACTCGATGACGTACGAGAACCGCGTTCGAGGTCGATGGTACGAGACGCGTCTCTATCCGTTCGCGAACGGCGTCGCCGCGTACGTGCGGGACGTCACGCGCCGCAAGAGGGAACAGGAGCGCATCCTCAACATCAACGCCGAACTCGAACGCCGGGTCGCGCAGCGCACGCGCCAGTTGGAGATCGCCAACAACGAGCTCGAGTCGTTTTCGTACTCGGTGTCGCACGATTTGCGCGCTCCGCTTCGCGCGATCGACGGATTCTCGCAAGCGCTGGTCGAGGATTACGGCGACGTGCTCGACGAGCGAGGGCGCGGATACTCCGAACGCGTGCGCAAAGCCGCGCAACGGATGGCCGACCTCATCGATGCGTTACTGCGGCTGGCCAAGGTCGCGCGGGCGCCGATGACGTTCGCCGAGGTCGACCTGAGTGCGCTAGCCACGACGGTCGTTGAAGACCTTCGCGAGGGCGATCCCGAGCGCCCGGTCGCCGTCACGGTCGAGCCGGGCCTCACCGCCACCGGCGAGTCGCATCTCCTCGCCATCGTACTGCAAAATCTCATCGGTAATGCGTGGAAGTTCACGCGCCGGTGCGATCGCCCGGCGATTGCGGTCGGGCGCGACCCCCAGGGCGAGTTTTTCGTGCGGGACAACGGCGCCGGTTTCGACATGGCCTACGGAAATAAGCTCTTCGGTGCGTTCCAGCGCCTCCATTCGGCCGATGAATATGAAGGGACCGGTATCGGCCTCGCGACCGTTGCACGCATCGTGCACCGGCATGGGGGTTCGATTCGTGCCGAAGGAGCGATCGGAGAGGGTGCGACGTTCTACTTCACGTTACCGGGATCTAAGGATTGATCGCACATAGATGAGCAAACCCTATATCTTGCTCGTCGAGGACAACCCCGACGACGTCGAGCTGACGCAGCGCGCATTTGCGAAAAACCACATCATCAACGATATCGTGGTCTTGAGCGACGGTGCGGCGGCCTGTGAATTTTTGTTTAACGAAACAGCTCGCGGGCGGGCGCTGCCGCAGGTGATACTGCTCGATCTCAAGCTCCCGAAGATCTCCGGACTCGAGGTGCTCGAACGCATTCGAGCCGATGCCTCCACCCGGCTCATTCCGACCGTCATCCTTACGTCGAGTAAGCAAGAAGAAGACTTGCTCGAAGGGTATCGTTTGGGGGTCAACAGCTACGTACGTAAGCCCGTTGACTTCAACGAGTTCGTCGAAGCGGTGCGGCAGGTCGGCCTGTATTGGCTCGTTCTCAACGAGCCGCCGCCCGGCGTCGGCGGCGGAGGGATGTAAGTTGCGTCTGCGCGTTCTTTGTGTCGACGATTCGGCCGACGATGCGGAACTCAACGTGTTAGCGTTGCAGCGTCACGGCTTTACGGTCGAAAGCGTACGCGTGGATACGCGCCCGGATGCGCAAGCCGCCATGACGGGCCAATCGTGGGATCTCGTGCTGTGCGACTACTCGATGCCCAACTTCAGCGCGCCCGACATGCTGCAGTTGCTGCGCGAACTGGGGACCGAAACCCCGTGTTTGGTCGTCTCGGGTGCGATCGGCGAAGAGGCGGCGGTCGAGACGATCCGTTTGGGCGCCTACGATTACATTTTTAAGAACAACCTCAAGCGTTTGGGACCGGCGTCGGAGCGCGCGCTGCGCGACGCCGAATTGCGCCGCGCCCGCGCGCTCATGGAAGTTCAGCTGCGCGAGCGAGAAACGCGGCTGCGTTTGCTCTTCGAGCAGTTGCCGGCGCTCGTGATCTCGTGCGACACGTCCTTGACCGTGACGTCCGTTGAGGGCGCGCAACTCGCACAGGTGCCGGACGATCCCGCATCGCTCATCGGCATGCACGTCGCCAGCGCCGCGCTGCTCGCGGATGAATCGCGCTTTCCAATCCGCCACGCGCACCTCCAAGCGCTGCAGGGCGGTTCTGCCGAGTACGAGATGATTTGGGGCGGCAAGACGTTTCGCGGACACGTCGAGCCCCTGCGCGACGTCGACGCGCGAATCGTCGGCACGATCTCGGTCGCCTTCGATATCACCGAACGCAAGATCGCCGAACAGCGGATCGCATATTTTGCTCAGTACGACCCGCTGACCGACCTTCCCAATCGCGCGTTGCTCGAAGATCGCCTCTCGCAGGCGATCGCGATGGCGCAGCGTCATCGCAATGCGGTTGCGCTCGTCACGCTCGACATCGACTCGTTCAAAGAGGTCAACGAGCTGTACGGAACCGCCAACGGCGACGAAGTCCTGCGCCAGATTGCCGCGCGCTTTCGACGTTTGGTCGATCCCGGCGCAACGGTTTCGCGGGTGGGCGAAGACCAGTTCGCCATCTTGCTCGTCGACGTGACATCGCAGGCGCAGGGGCGCGGGTTTCTCGAGCGGCTGCACGGGCTCTTCGAGGCACCGTTCTCCGCCGGCGAGATCGACGTCTACGTCAACGCCAGCTCCGGCCTCGCGCTGTTTCCCGAAGACGGCGGCGACGCGCAGACGCTTATCCGCTCGTCGGAAGCCGCCATGCATGCGGCCAAGCAGTCCGGCGGTCACGGTTGGCGAGTGTTCGTTCCAAGCATGATCGCGGCGTCATCGGAGCGGCTCTCGCTCAAACGCGACCTGCGGCGCGCGGTGTCGGAAAATCAATACGTCATACACTATCAACCGATCTTTCGATCCGCAGACCTCGCCTTTTCGGGATACGAAGCGCTCATTCGTTGGGAACATCCGTTCCTCGGACTCGTTCCGCCCGACCACTTCATTCCGCTGGCCGAAGAATCCGGCGCGATCGATGAACTCGGCTCGTATGTTTTGAACGCCGTCTGCAGGCAGCTTGCCGACTGGGACGGCGCGCGCGTCGACGTGCCGCGCGTGTGCGTGAACATTTCCGCAAGGCAGTTCGAACGCGCGGGGTTGCGTGACGCGATTGCCGCCGCGCTTCGGCAGCATAGCATCGACCCGTCGCGCCTCGAGCTGGAATTGACCGAGTCGTCGATCATGCGCGACATCTCGGGCGGCATCGCGCTGCTTCACGAACTCAAGGCGTTGGGGATTCGGCTCTCGGTCGACGACTTCGGAACCGGCTATACGAGCCTTTCGTATTTGCGCCGGTTCCCGATCGACGTGCTCAAGATCGACAAGAGTTTCTTGCGCGATATGCTCCCCGGTTCGCAAGATGAAGCAATCGTGAAAGCGATCGTAACGCTCGCGGAAAATCTCGGGCTCTCGTCGATCGCCGAGGGCATCGAATCGCGCGTGACGCTCGAGCAGATCCGCTCGATCGGGGCCTCGGAAGTGCAGGGCTTTTTCTTGGGAGAACCCGCACCGCCGGCCGAAGCCCTTTCATTCGTCACGCTCTAGTCGATTCGAAACCGCTTCCGCCGCGAACGCGCTCCCTGCAGCAGCGTGACCCGCGAAGGCGCCACGTCGAAATGAGCTGCGAGCGCCCGGATGCACGCTGCGTTTGCAGCTCCCTCGATCGCTCGCTCGCGAACGCGAACGATGAGCCCCTCCTCGTGCGTTTCGATCGACGGTACCTTAGAGCCGGGTTTGACCAAGACGGTTATCTCTCGCATCGCTCACCCCACCGTAAAAAAATGACGTTCGAACCATGCCGCGTGCGCTCTCGGGATACGCTGCGCCGACTCCGGCCGCGTATGCTCAAGGAAAACCGTATGAGGCATAGCGAGGAACGATGAGAAAAAGCATTTCCGTTCTTGTAACCGCGGCGGCACTGGCGCTCCCCGCGGTTCCGGCATGGGCGCAGCAAAGCCAGATATCACGCGAGACGCTGACGATCGACCGCGAGTGCGCGAGCTTGCAGAAGGCCGCGTATGCAACACCTCCCGTTCGCCTCGTACAGGATAACGGAACCTGGCGAGTCGCATCGAGTGCCGATGTGACGGCGGCGCAGCAGTCAAAGCGATCGGTCGCACTTGCGAACGCCTGGAAGCAAGCCGACCGGTACGCGATCGTTACGATCGACTCGTTCGACGCAAGCGGCGCGCAGACTGCGGTGCAACTGTGTTACCGCGTGCAAACCGACGGGACCGGGACGCTTGCGCGCGCCCGCGAGGCCAACGATGTCGGGATGGTCGACGGGGCGACCGCGCAGGAAGCGTACTACGGCCTTGACGGCGCGATGATCTATCAGAATAAGCTCTTCGATCCGAAGGATCCGCTGCTGTTCAAGACGGTCGAATCGTTGCCGTTCTACGACGTCCTCCCGAAATAGGGCGTCTTCACGGCGACGGCGCGGGGGTCGGTGTGAAATACACCGCGCCCCCGGCGTAGTCGATGACCACGCGAAATTGCTCGATGAACCCGGCACCGAGGTGTCCGAACGCGGTGCCGTGCAGCGATGTGGTCGTGCCGATCGGTTGATGCGTCATCGAAATATCGCCGACTTTTATTTCCGGAATCGTTCCGATGAGCTCCGTGCTCGTACCGCCGATTCCGCTGACCGGACGTTGTTCGGTGACGGAAAATAAGTTCGGATGTTCGGAGTAAAACTCATAGGCGAGGTTGATCGTTGAATCGTCGCCCGTATCGAGCGCGAGCTGCGTTCCGAGGTTCCCGAGCCGGACGGTCAACACCGGTACGAAGTTTTGGAAAATGAGACGAACGCTGCTGGCTGACGCCGGAATCGGCGCGCCGAAGGTGATCGTGTGCGCGACGGGGTCGAGCGCGATGGTCGTCGAGGCGAAGACGTCGGCACCGAGCACGACTTGGTAGCCGAACTTTTCGATGTCGTGCAGCACGACGTAATTCGCCGGTCCGTACGTCGCATTGCCTAAGCGCAGGCCGCCGGCGCGCACCACGTCGGTCGTGTAATTCCCCAGCCCGCGAACGACGAACGAGCCGACCAGCGGAGTGTGCAAACGCTTCGCCAAGCTGTCGCTGATGGCAAGCCCGGAGTTGCCGCTGTCGAGCAGGCAATTCGTCTTGACGCCGCCCAGTTCGCACGCAAAGATCGGCACGGAACGGTATTCATTCGTCGCGACGACCGCCGTTTTACCCGAGAACGACGGCACGAGGCCGTGAGGCGGGGCGAATTCGTCGGTGGTTATTCCACGCGCTTGGTATCGTTCGAGGACTTCGCCGTTGCGCATGACGGAGAACGGAAGGTACAATCCGCC
This sequence comes from Candidatus Aquilonibacter sp., assembly GCA_035702815.1. Lineage (GTDB taxonomy): Bacteria > Vulcanimicrobiota > Vulcanimicrobiia > Vulcanimicrobiales > Vulcanimicrobiaceae > JAMXLG01. The sequence continues at coordinate 16,922 of DASSZO010000208.1, forward strand.
ATCGACCTGCCGATAGTCGCGATACTCGATCGTCGAGTCCGCGTTGAGATCTTGCAGGTAGCGAACGGTGTCGCTTTTGGGATCGATGAAGACGCGCATCGGCGTCGCATCGCCGTCGGAAACGATGATCACCCGATAACGAATATCGTCGATCGCCTGGGTGCCCGCGTCCGTGACCGTACCGCCGTCCTTTGCAAAGTTCGGCGAGAGGAACATCAACGATGCGATGACACGCTCGCCCCGCAGGAAAGGGTCGTTCGTGTCGGATTGCGGGAGACGCGTGCCGTTGATGTTGATGGCATAGATGCGTTCGCCGTCGAAGTAGCTGCCGTCGCAGAGATTTCCCGCGCATTCGTACGTTGAGAAACGCAGCCCCAGCGACTCGCTTCGAACCGCCGTCGTGTCGTGGCCGTACGCGATGATCGACGACGAGGTGAGGTGGGTTCGCCAGACGGGGCCGCTGCGAGCGCGCATCCGGTCGAAGAGCGTGGTCAAATCGTCGGCGCGCGCCGCAGGCACCGTCGCTGCGAGAACGACGGCAAAGAGCAGCGCCAGGCGCGCGGCGAAGAGCATGTCATGGAATTCGAGTTGCTCGACCGCTACCTTCTTGAGGGAAAGCCGCCCAAGGCCGACGTGGTAAAGCGGCTGCTCGCCGAACGTTCGGACCGCCCGGCCGCGCAGCCGTTCTACGAAGGGATGCGCATGCTCGGCGCTCGCACGCCGGATCTGACCCTCTATGCGCTGCGCTTAGTGCTGGCGGGCAAAAAAGCCGGTGACGAGCAGGTCGTCGAACTGCGCGATCTTGCCGAACGCGTCCGTGCCGGAGGCGACGACGCGCAAGCTGCTCGCGCTTCGTTTAGCCGTCTCGTGAGCGGAACGTAAGGGATTGCGCCGCCGGGAACGGAAAGGGTCACCGTCACGTTATCCCGATGACCATGAACACGAAGCCGCTCCTCGCGTTTGCCCTTTGCAGCCTCTGTGCGCTGCCTCTTCGTGTTTGCGCCGATCCCCCGCGCGTGCCCCCGGGCCAAGTCTATCGTTCGCTCGAGTCCGGCGCGCCGGTCCGCGCGGCCGGCACCGTCCACGGGATCATCGAGGCCGTCGACTATTCGGCGGGTGTCGTCATCGTCCGCGCCGGACGCAGCGCTCAAGCCGTAGCGATCGTGCCGAGCACGACGATCTATGGCGGGCAAGGCTATTCGGGCCTCTCGGACTTGCGCCGCGGTCAAAGCGTCGTCATCTCGGTCTACGAAGTCGGCGGGCGCTTGGTCGCTCAATCCGTTCGCGTTAAATAGCACGTGCGCGCGAACGCTCTCGACGTTCGCGACCTCGTCGTGTCCCATCCGCGGATGACGCTCCCTGCGATCGACCGGGTGAGCGCGCACGTCGCACCGGGACGAACCCTTGCCGTCGTCGGACCCTCGGGCGCGGGCAAAAGCACGCTTCTTCGCGCGATCTGCGGGCTTTTGCCCATTTCGAGCGGTGACGTCATCATCGGCGGGCGTTCCGTCGTTCGTGAAGCGCCGCAACAACGGCGCGCGGCGATGGTCTTTGCGCACGACGCGCTCGTTCGCACGATGACGATTCGGCAGAACCTTCGCATGGTCGCGCGGGCGGTTTTACACGCTGCGCGCATTGAAGAGGTTGCGGCCGCACTCGACATCGGCAGGCATCTCGATTCCTACCCGACGTCGCTTTCGACGGGTGAACGGCAACGGGCGTCGATCGCGCGTGCGTTGCTTTCCGATCCCGACGTTCTGTTGCTCGATGAGCCGCTCGCACCGCTCGATCCGGATCTGCGCATTCGGGTTCGCGACGAAATCGTGCACGTGCGCGAACGGTTCGCCGGACCGATCATCTTCGTCACGCACGATCACGCCGATGCGATGGCGGTTGCGGATGACTTGCTCGTACTCATCGACGGCCGCATGCACGACGGGGGCGACCCGCAACGCGTCTACGATCGCCCAAAAACGGTCGGTGTCGCGCGCTTGTTCGGATCGCGCCCGATGAATCTCATTCCGGGGCGGGCGTTCGGCTGGAACGATGGGATCGCAGGATTTCGTCCCGAACGGGCGCGGCTTGCGCTCGACGGCGGCGTCTTTCGCGGTGCGGTCGAACGCGTGGAACGCACGGGTGCCGATCTCTACGTCCATCTCACGACCGAGTACGGGCGCGTCGCGGTTCGCATCGCCACAGCGCAAACGCTGCCTGCCGGCGAGTACTTTATCGACGTGGCCGCGAACGATCTTTGCCGGTTCGATGCAAGCGATGAGTGATCTGCGCGCGTTGGCGGCGACGGTCGTGATGACCGGGTTCGACGGCACGTCGCTCGACGAGCGGACGCGCGAACGCTTTCGCGAGACCGGTTTCGGCGGCTTCGTGCTCTTCGCGCGCAACGTCGCGTCGATCGAGCAGGTGCGCGCGCTTACCGACGACCTGCGTTCCGTATCGTCGCCGGCGCCGCTGATCGCGGTCGATCAGGAAGGCGGCCGCGTCGCACGGCTTCGCGATGGGGTCGAAGCGTTGCCGCCGATGATGGCGCTGGGCGCGACGCGGGATGTAGCGCTTGCGTGTCGCGCGGGCGAGCAGCTCGCCTTCGATCTGCGGCGAGCGGGATTCACCGTTGATTTCGCCCCGGTCGTCGACCTCGCGCTGCATGCAGCAAACACCGTGATCGGATCGCGTGCATTCGGCGAATCGCCCGCGCTGGTTACGGAACTTGCCTGCGCGCTCGTCGCGGGAATGAACGATGGCGGCATCGCCGCAACCCTCAAACATTTCCCCGGTCACGGCGATACGTCGGTCGACTCGCACATCGGATTGCCGGTCATCGACGCTTCGGCCGCTACCCTGCGCGCGCGTGATCTGCGTCCCTATGAAGCGTTGCTCGGGGCGTCGTCCGCCGTTATGGCGGCGCACGTCGTCGCGCGGGCGTTTGATTCGCGCGTACCCGCCTCGCTCTCACCGGCGCTCCTGACCGGGCTCTTGCGCGATGAGTTGGGCTTTGACGGCGTGTGCTTTACCGATTGCATGCAAATGGATGCCATTGCGAAGGGCATTGGAACCGTCGCCGGCGTCGGAGCCGCTATTGCCGCCGGCGCCGATTGCGCCATCGTAAGTCAAGATCTCGATCTTGCCGCGGCTGCCGTCGACCACCTTGTATCCGAAGTCGGCGCGGGACGGATTCCGCACGCGCGTCTGCAGGAAGCAGCTGCGCGCGTAATGCGCCTGCGCGCGAGCATCGCGCAACCAGTCGCGCTCGATGCGCCGGCGCCCCATCCCGGCGTGGGACGTGAGATCGCGCGCCGCGCGGTCACGCTTGTGCGCGGTGTCGCGCACGCCGACCCCACAGCGTCCATCATCGTGAGCTTCGAGGGAACGACCACCGAAGGCGCGCAGGGACGCCTCGAGCTGCGTTCGTCGTTGCGCGCGCAAGCGGCGGCGCTGGAAGAACTCGTCGCGCCTCTCGAGCCGCAGGCTGCGGAAACGTCCGCGCTGCTCGAGGCCGTCGAGCGATCGGGACGCCGCCCGATTCTGCTGCTTCGACGCGCGTCATCGCTGCCGTCACAAGCGCAAGCCGCACGTCGCATCATCGAGCGCTTCCCGGACGCGGTTATCGTCGCCGCGCGGGAACCATACGACTGCGCCCTCTTTGCCAACGCGCGCCATCTGCTGGCGATCTACGGCGATTCCGACGTCAGCCTCGCGGGACTCGCCGACGTGCTTTTCGGCGACGGCGAAGCTCGGGGCGTACTTCCGGTCGAACTTTCGCGTGCCTGATTTTTGCGCGGTGGACGCGGTGCTCGAACAAGCGCAGGACCGTTGGTTCACCGGCGCCGTTGCGCGTATCGAACATCGAGGCGCGTTGCTCTACGAGCGCGCGCTCGGCCGGACTCGAAATGACGGGCTCGCGCAGCCGGTCTACGTCGATACGCCGTTCGACCTCGCGTCGATCACGAAGCTGTTCGTCTCCACGCTCGCGTTGCGGCAAGCGGCGTCCGGCGCCGTCGATCTCGACGAGCCGCTCGTGCGATGGATTCCCGAGTGGCAGAACACCCCGCACGCGCCGATTACGATGCGCATGCTGCTCGCGCACACGTCGGGAATGAACTCCGGCGCCGATTACCGGACGTTGTTCGATCTCGACGTCGCCCGTTTTGCGATGACCCGACCGCTGATCGCCGCTCCTGGAGAGCGCGTCATCTACAGCGATCTGGGTATGATCGCTCTCGGCGTCACGGTCGAACGAATCGCGCGGCGCGCGCTTGCAACGCTCATTGCGGACGCGACGCAGCGCGCGCGTGTGCAGTTTAATCCGCCGCAGTCGATGCGGCATACGATTCCCGCAACCGAAGACGACGGATGGCGCGGCCGGGTGCAAGGTGTCGTGCACGATGAGAAGGCGTTTTTGATGAACGGCGTTGCCGGTCACGCCGGGCTGTTTGGAGCCGCAGCCGACGTCGCATGGCTCGGCGATGCGTACCTCGCGGCGTCCGTCGGCCGCGCGCAGTCGCTTCTGCCCGCCGAGCTCGCGCGCGAAGCGATTCATGAGGCCGCCTACGATCCGGTGTTACGCCGCGGATTGGGCTGGGCGCTCAAAACGAACGACGACAATTCGTGCGGTCGCCGCATGTCGATGGAGACGTTCGGTCACACCGGCTTTACGGGGACGTGCGTCTGGGCCGATCCGCAGCGCGATCTCTGCGCGGTGCTGCTGACGAACTCCGTCTACTTCGGCCGGAACGATTCCCGCCCGCTGCGGGCGGCGTTTTTCGAAGCCGCCGTCGAAGCCGTGGACCGATGCTAGCCGTCGGATTGATGAGCGGGACATCGCTCGACGGCATCGACGCTGCGCTGGTTCGGATCGAGCCGCGCAACTCGTCGTATGCCTTGGAACTCTTACGCTTCCGGACCGAACCGTTCGATGACGATCTGGCGCGCGCGTTGCGCGCCGCGTTGCCGCCGCATTCGGCCAGCGCGCTTGAACTCGCGGAACTCAACCGCGCGATGGGCATCGCGTTCGCCCGCGCCGCGCGCGCGGTGGCGGGAGCGCTGACGATCGACTACGTGGCGTCCCATGGCCAGACGATCTTTCACGACGGCCCGCGGCATCTGACCTTGCAGATCGCCGATCCGTTCGTGATTCGCGAAGCGTTGCACGCGACGGTCTGCTTCGATTTTCGCAGCGCCGACTGCGCCGTCGGGGGGCACGGCGCTCCGCTCGTGCCATACGTCGATGCGCTGTTGTTAGCCGACCGCGACGAAGACCGCGTCGCCGTGAACATCGGTGGGATAGCGAACATCACCGCCTTGCCGCGGTGCAGCGAACCCAACGACGTCATCGCCTTCGATACGGGTCCGGGCGTGATGTTGATCGATGCGTTCGTCCATGCGCGCACCGGCGGCGAGCGCTCGATGGACGAAGACGGGGAACTCGCCGCGAACGGAACGATCGACGCGCTGTTGCTCGAGGCGATGCTCGCTGACCCGTACTTTGCAGCCGCGCCGCCGAAATCGACCGGCCGCGAGCGATTCGGCGCCCACTTTCTCCACGCGCATCCGCGGTTGGCGGAATGCTCGCTCGAAGACGGCGCGGCGACCTTGACCGAACTGACCGCGCGTACGATCGCGCTCGGCGTCCGCCATAGCGGCCTCGCGGGCGCGCGCGTTCTCTGTAGCGGCGGCGGTGCCCGCAACCTGTCGATTCTCACCGCGCTCTCGCGCGCGCTCCCCGAAGCGCGCATCGAAACGTCGGATGCCGTGGGACTTCCCATCGACGCAAAGGAAGCAATTGCGTTTGCCGTGCTTGGATACGAGACTTTGCGCGAACGAGCGGCGAATGTTCCCCGGGTGACCGGTGCATCCCGTGCGGTTCCACTGGGGGCGATCGCGCCGTTGAATGTGCGCGAACTATTAGCGGAGGTTGAACGCGAGTGTCTCTCTATGTAGGTGTCGACGCCGGCGGGACGTCCACGAACGTCGTTGCCGAAGGTGACGGCGTGAGCGGCACGTTCGAGGGCGAAGGCGCCAACGTCCGGCGTACCGGCGTCGATGGCGCGGCGAGCGTCATCGCGCGCGCCGTTTCCGCGGCGTGTGAAGGACGTCGCGCCGATCGCGTGGCGGTCGGGGCAGCGGGCGCGGGCCATCCGGAGATCGCCGCTGCACTTACACGCGCGCTTTCAGAGCGGCTGCCGGGATCGGCGATTCTCGTCACCGACGACGCTCGCATCGCCCTGCGTGCCGCTACGGACGGCGACGGGATCGTGGTCATCGCGGGAACGGGTTCGATTGCATATGCGAGTATCGGCGACCGAACCTTCCATGCGGGCGGACACGGGTTTTTGCTCGGTGACGAAGGCTCGGGAGCGGCAATCGGATCCGCTGCCGTTCGACTGCTCCTGCGCGCGTATGAAGGCCGCGCGCCGCGAGACGGATTTATCGAAGCGATCGAATCGCTCTTCGATGCCGAGGACGCGCAAGACGTCAAACAAGCGATCTACCGTGAACCCGATCCCGTTGCAAAGCTTGCGTCGGTAGCACCGGTCGTCCTCGCCTGCGCGTCGGCAGGCGAACGAAGCGCCACGAAGATCGTGCAAGCGGCGGCGCTCGAGTTGTTCGATCTCCTCAAATCGGTCGTGCGTCAAGCGCAGTTCGGCGATCGGGACCTTCCCGTCGTTCTCGCGGGCGGGTTACTGAGTGCAAACTCGCTGCTGACCTACCTGCTCGAGACGCGGATCTCCAACGAATTTCCGCATCTGGCA
>DASSZO010000282.1:0-4156 GCA_035702815.1 Candidatus Aquilonibacter sp.
GCGTCGCGCGGAATCTCGCGATCGGTGGTCACGACCGCCGTGCCGGCGTCGGGATCGGCCTCGACCGTCAAAACGCCCGCGACCTCGCTTAGCGCCGCGCGGACCGCCCGGGCGCAGCCGCCGCAGGTCATGCCGTCGATATTGAGAGTTTGCGTTGCCATAGATTGACGTTATACCGCGCGGATGCTAACCTGTCAACGTGTCTTTTGACGGTGTGACCGGAGATCTCGCGCTCGCCCTGGGCAATACGGCCTGCCGGGAAGCCTCCTGCTGCGCCTCACCGCCGGACTACGCTGCTCTGATCGATCTCGTGGCTGCCTCGGGCGCCCTCGATCCAGAGGGCAAGCAGCGCCTTCTCGCGGCGCCCCCGGACCCGCAACGCGAGGCCGTGCGCGCGATCCTGGCCTTTCGTGACGTGATCCGCGCGTCCGTCGATGCGCTCGCGCTCGGGAGACCGCTGTCCGACGCGCTGTTGGGGTCGATCGATGACGCGCTGCGCGCGTGCGGGTGCGCTCGCTCGATCGTTCGCGACGCGGGCACGTACCGTTCGATCATCCGGTTCGCGATCGCGGAGCCGCGCGATCTGCTCATGCCGATCGCCCACAGTCTTGCCGACCTGATCACCGCATCCGATCCAACGCGGCTCAAGCAATGCCGCGAGCCGCGTTGTTCGTGCTACTTCATCGACACGAGCAAAAATCGGACGCGAACCTGGTGCAGCATGCAGCGCTGCGGCAACCGGCAAAAGGTTGCGAACTATTATCGGCGGTCCCGGAAAAACGAAACGGCCGAGGCACGTGTGCCCCGGCCTCCTTCGACAAGCTCAGGATGACAGAGTCCTAAGCTTAGGATGACAGAGTCCGAAGCTCGTTATTGGCCGCTTTGACGGCGGATGGTGACGGTTTGATTCAGGGTGATTTGGACGTCGGAGCCTGACGGCAGTTGGAAGTTGCTCTTCTTGTTCATGCCGTAGAGCAGACCGCCGGCCGCGCCGACGATACCGCCGCCGCCGGTGTGGAAGATCGTCTTGCCGATCGCGTTGCCGAGCAGCATGCCGCCGAGCGTCGTAAGCGCGACATGACCGCCGTTGGCTTGCTGTTGCTTGCGCTGATCTTTGGTCATTGACGCCGAGATGTCGACGGTGCTGCCGTCGGCAAGGCGCAGATAGTCAAACTGCAGACCGAGCGCCGGTTTGGTTCCTTGTCCCGCGCGCGTCACGCTCGTGACTTCACCCGAGATGATCGCGCCTTGGAAAGCGGGGTTACCGCTGGGATACGGCGGCACCACGTCCATGACAAAACGGTCGCCGACGTGCGCGCTTCCGCTGTCGAGGGTCGTGCGCATCCGCGCGTTGATCTGAGCTCCCTGATAGAGCGTGAGGGTTTGCTGCGCGGACGCGATCATCGTCGTGCCGACGAATGAAGCCACCATCGCGAGCGCAATCAAGCCGTTTCGAATTCTCATGATTCCTCTCTTGAGCCCGGCATGAGTCTGCGCGCCTGCGCAAACTCCAATCAACACCGAGTGTTCTGCCATCACAACGAAAGAACCCCGCGGTCTGTTCCGCGGGGTTCTCTTTTGCTTGTGCGCACCACGCGCTACGGCGTCTTCAACTCACCGGCCAGCTCGAGCTTCGCCGGCGTTCCGGCGGCGACCCGAATCGGAATGCCGGGTCCCTTACTGTACCCGTGCCCCCCGGTCGGCTGCGTCGTGGAACGCCCCTTGCCGAGGTCTTTCTGCCACACGATGGTCGATGCGGCCGGCGCGAAATACGGGTTGTGCTGCATTCCGGCGGCAACGGCCGGCTGCGGCGTGCCTTCCGTGCGCCGCGCTACCCGCGGATTAACGACGTAACCGCGAAACGGCTCCTTCATCCCGTTTCCAAACGTGATGCTGTCGAACAAGAACCCGATTGCAGCGGGACGCTGCGAGGTGGCGCTGCGAACGCTCGTGATGTGCGCGGTGATCTTTGCATCGCGCAACGTCGGATACGACGGATCGTTTGCAACCAGAACGATGGTGTCCCCGACCTGCGCGGTTGTTGAATCGATCGGCGTCTGCACGGTGACATTGAAAGTCGTGCCCGCTTGCAACACGTTCGCGTGTTGCGACGTCGAAATCGCTACAACAACCGGCGCAGTCGTAAGGATCATTTTGCGAAGTTCGGTACTCGCAAGGCTTCGCCTGTGAAGCCGGTCGCCGAACGCAACGCATCGACTTTGTCGAGGCGCTCCCACGGCAGATCGAGATCCGGACGGCCGAAGTGGCCGTAGGCCGCGGTCTGCTTGTAGATCGGACGCCGCAGGTCGAGATAGTGAATGATCGCTGCGGGACGCAGGTCAAACACTTCGAGTACCGCTTTGGCGATCAGCTCTTCGGAAATCTTCGCCGTACCGAACGTTTCGACGAGCACGCTCATCGGTTCGGCAACGCCGATGGCATAAGCGACTTGCACTTCGCAACGATCGGCAAGTCCCGCTGCAACCACGTTCTTTGCAACCCAGCGGGCCGCGTACGCCGCCGAACGGTCCACCTTCGTCGGATCCTTGCCCGAGAATGCGCCGCCGCCGTGACGCGCCATACCGCCGTAGGTGTCGGCGATGATCTTGCGTCCGGTCAAGCCCGCGTCACCCATCGGACCGCCGATGACGAAACGTCCCGTCGGGTTGACGTAGATGCGCGTCTTCGCGTCGATCATCTCGGCGGGAATGACCGCCTTGATGACGTGTTCGGTGACGTCCTTGCGAATCTGTTCGAGCGAGACCTCAGGATCGTGTTGCGTCGAAATAACGACGGCATCGACTCGCACCGGGCGGTCTCCCTCGTACTCGATCGTCACTTGGGATTTACCGTCGGGGCGCAGGTACGTGAGCGTACCGTTTTTGCGAAGCGCGGTCAGACGGCGCGTCAGATTATGCGCAAGCGTAATCGGAAGCGGCATCAGTTCCTCGGTTTCGCGGCACGCATAGCCGAACATCATGCCTTGATCGCCGGCGCCGGTCGACTCGAATTCGTCCTTGTCGCCGCCGCGCGCTTCGAGCGACTGATCGACGCCCATTGCGATGTCGGGAGACTGCTCGTCGAGCGAGACGTTGACGCCGCAGGTGTCGGCATCGAAACCGACCACCGAACCGTTGTAGCCGATCTCGCGAATCGTATCGCGAACGATGCGCGGAATATCGACGTACGTCTTGGTCGTGATCTCACCGGCGATGTGAATCTGGCCGGTGATCGCGAACGTCTCGCACGCAACGCGCGACATCGGATCGTCTTTGAGCATGGCGTCGAGAATCGCATCCGAAATCGCGTCGGCGACTTTGTCCGGGTGCCCTTCCGTAACGGATTCCGAAGTAAAGAGTCTGCGATAAGTGGACAACGTTAGGTTCCCTCCGACCACGAGGCCATGTACTTGACTTGTTCGGGCGTGAGCGTATCGATCTCGATGCCCATCGACGAAAGCTTGAGCGTCGCGACTTCTTCATCGATTTCGACCGGCACGTCGTACACGTGCTTGTCCATCGTGCTGTAGTTGAGCGCGATGTAGCCCGCTGCCATGGCTTGATTCGCAAACGACATATCCATCACGGCTGCCGGGTGGCCTTCTCCCGCCGCGAGATTCACCAGACGCCCATCGGCAAGAATGCAGACGCGGCGGCCGTCATGCATTTCATACTGCTCGACGAACTGGCGCGGTTCGGTCATGCCCTTGGCGATGCGCTTGATGCCTTCGAGATCGAGCTCGTCGTTGAAGTGCCCCGAGTTACAAACGATCGCGCCGTTCTTCATCAGCTTGAAGTGCTCTTCACGAATCACGTGATAGTTGCCGGTGACGGTGACGAAGACGTCGCCGATCTTGGCCGCGTCGTTCATCGGCATCACGCGATAGCCGTCCATCACTGCTTCGATCGCTTTACGCGGGTCGACTTCGGTGACCACGACGTGCGCGCCCATGCCGGCCGCGCGCGAGGCAACGCCGCGTCCGCACCAGCCGTAGCCGACGACGACGACGGTGCGCCCGGCGAGCAGCACGTTCGTTGCGCGAATGATGCCGTCGAGCGTCGATTGTCCCGTGCCGTAGCGGTTGTCGAACATGTGCTTGGTCAGCGCGTTGTTGACCGCAATGACCGGGTACGGAAGAACGCCGTCCTTCTCCATC
>DASSZO010000023.1:0-10059 GCA_035702815.1 Candidatus Aquilonibacter sp.
GCTTTGCGCTTGTTGCCGTCTTTATCGTCGTACGAACGAATGACCAGACGACCCTCGATCAGGGTGTTCGAACCTTTTTTCAGGTACGTATTGCAGGTTTCGCCGAGACGGTCCCACGCGACGATGTCGACGAACGTCGTCTCTTCTTTGTTGCGCGGGTTGTTGACCGCAAGCGTGAACTTGGTCACGGCTTTGCCGGACTGCGTGTAACGGATCTCGGGGTCGCGCGTCAGATTGCCGACCAAAATCACTCGATTGTAAGAACCTGCCATCGTTAAACTCTCTTTCGCAGTGTCGCTATGCTATCGCACTATGGCTGAATACTAAGACGGGCCTGTGCCAACTGTGCGGCACGGCCCGTACGAAGGTCTGCGGAGTCTTTTAGACTTCCGAGTGAGCCGCCTGCGGGGGAGCCGCGGCCGCCTGGGCCATCGCCGCGAGCGCGCGCTTGTCGAGGTGGATCACGAGGGCGCGCAGGACTTCCTCCTGGAGCTTGAGCTGGCGCTCGAGTTCCTTGGAGGCGTCGCCGGTGCTGCGGAAGCGCATCACGACGTAGTTACCTTCGCGGACGTCGTTGATTTCGTAGGCCAGGCGCTTCTTGCCGAGCTTCTCAACGGCTAGGACTTCGCCGCCTTGGTTGGTGATGATCTCGCCGATCGCGTTGGCACGCGCATCGACGTCGGCCTCTTCAAGGTTCGGGCGCAGGATATAGGTTACTTCGTACTCGTTCACTGGTATAAACCCCATCTTCGGACACCCGCGGCGCTATGCCAGCGAGGTGGCCCATCCGACAAAAGGATGAGCAGGTGGAAACGGAAGCTGTCGCTCCCGAACTCACGGATTCTACACAAACCTCAGCCTTTTATCAAGCCTTCGCTGTCCAATAAGACACAGTATGCCCATCGCGCGATTTGCCGTCAGCCGCCGCATTGCCGTTTCCATGATCGCCCTGGCGATCGTCGTACTCGGCGTGTTCGCCCTTCCTCGCTTGCCGGTGGCGCTGCTTCCGAACTTCACGTATCCCGTCGTCAACGTGAGCGTAACGTATCCGAACGTCGGGCCGGAACAAATGGAAGCGCTGGTCACGCGCCCGATCGAGAACGCGGTCAGCCGCGTCAACGGCGTGCAGCAAATCAACTCGAACTCCTCCGAAGGCCAGACGTCGGTCCAAGTGCAGTTCTATTACGGCACGAACTTGGATACGGCGGCCGTCGACGTGCAGCAGCAGGTCGATCGCATTCGCAACCAGCTTCCGAACGACCCGAACTTGCAGCAGCCGCAGGTGTCGAAGTTCGACTCGAACGCGTTTCCGGTGGTTCGCCTCTATGTGACGGATCCGAATATGTCGATGCGCGACATGGGCGATCTCTTCACGAACACGCTTTCCGATGAATTCGCCTCGGTCGACGGCGTTGCCGGCGTCACGGTCAATAGCGACGAGAACCGCGCGATCATGATCGAGCCCAACGCGAACCTTCTCGCGGCCAACGGACTGACGCTCACGCAAATAACGTCACGCATCGCGCAAGAGAACTTGAACCTTCCGGCCGGCATCATTCAAGTAGGCCCGAACGAGTATCAGGTTCAGGCAAACGAGCTGATCAAGTCGGCCGATCAGATCTCGCATCTGATCATCGCGACCAAGAACGGCACGCCGATCCGGATCGGTGACGTGGCGAAGGTCAGCGACGCGATCAGCGAGCAGCGCAGCTTTCAGCGCCTCAACGGCACCCCGGCGCTCGGGCTGATCATCAACGCGCAGCCCAACGCGAACATCGTCTCCACCGCGACCGGCATCTACGCGAAGATCGCGCAGATCAAGTCGCGGTATCCCGGCATGAAGATGGAGATCGTCTTCGATCAGCGCGGCTTCATCGTCGAATCGATTCAAGCGCTCGAACACACGGCGTTGTACGGCGCGATCCTCGCGATCGCGATCATCTTCCTCTTCTTGCATTCGTGGCGCACGACGCTGATCGTCGGGCTTTCGCTGCCGATCTCCGTGCTCGGCGCGCTCTTCATCGCCTACGTCTCCGGCTACTCGCTCAACATCATGACGCTCGGCGGTCTGGCGCTTGCGGTCGGATTGATCGTCGACGACGCGATCGTGGTCATCGAAAACATCTATCGGCATATGGCGATGGGGCAAAGCCCGCGCAACGCTGCGGAAAGCGCCACGAGCGAAATTTTCACGGCGGTCCTCGCGTCGTCGATCACCGTCATCACCGTCTTCGTGCCGCTCGTCCTCATTCCAGGATTGCAGGGCTTGATCTTCACGCCGTTTGCCGTGATGGTCATGGGGGCCGTCGCGCTCTCGTTCGTGGTCGCCGTAACGACCGTTCCGATGCTGGCGACGATTCTGGTCAAAAACAAGTACGTCAGCGAGAACGGCGCGTCAGGCAACGGATCGTCGCACGGCGGCGCGTACGCGAAATTCAGCCGCGGCTTCGACCGGACATACGATCGTTTCGCCGCGTGGTATACAAAGTTACTCACGGGCGCCGTCGATCGACCGGGCCTCGTTGCCATCGTTGCGGGCGGCATCCTTGCTCTGACGATCGTGGCGCTTAAGCTCGGCGCGGTACAGACCGAAATGTTCCCGCCCTCGAACTCAACCTTCGTGCGCATGAATCTGCAGATGCCGACGGGCACGGCGTTGAGCGTAACCAACAACGTCACGAACGACATCGAGCAGCGCATGCTCAAGGATCCGCGTGTTCAAGCCGTCGGCGCGCAAGTCGGCGTGCAGGGCTTCATCAGCACCACGCAGGTAACAAATCAAGCGAACCTTTCGATCAACCTCAAGCCGAACGTCAGCGGCAACGAAGCCGCGCGCTTCGTTTCACAGTGGCAGATGGCGCTCACCGGCGGAGGCGGCGGCGGTGTACGCGGCGGCGTCCACTTTTCGCCCAAGCAAATTGCGTCGTTCCGCAAGCGCTTCGGCAATCCGATGCCAGGCATCAAGGTGTTCGGTCGCACGATCGACATCGTCCAAGGCACGATCGCGCGCGGCCAAGACGCGCTCTCGATTCAGATCTACGGCCCGGATATCAGCACGCTGTACAACACGGCGTGGAACGACGTAATTCCCAAGCTGTCGCGCATTCAGGGCATTCAAGCCCCCAATACCAACGTCACGAATTCGCAGCCCCAGCTCAACATCGAAGTCGACCGAGCGAAAGCCGCGCAGCTTGGACTTTCTACGCAGACCATTTCCAGCGTGCTCGACACGGCCACAGCCGGTACCATTGCGTCGTACGAACAGGTCAATGGGACGCAGTATCCGATCATCGTCCAACTCCCGCCGGATCAGCGCCGCTCGCTGCAAGCGATCGAGCAGCTCAACGTACCGATCGGCGCGAACACCACCGCGCTCTCGTCGCAACTTTCGCAGAGCAACGCAGCGAGCGCGGCGCCGACCTCGGCGCAAACGCTGCCGGTCATGCCCCTGGCGGAGCTCGCGAACATTTCCTTCGGCAGCGGCCCGTCGCAGATCACGCGCCAAAACAAACAGCGTATGATCGAGATCGACGCGGGTTTGAACAACATCCCGCTCGGACAAGCGGTCACGCAAGCGACGCGCATTATGCAAGGCGTGACGCTTCCGCCCGGGTACTTCTGGCAATTCGGACAATCGGTCACGCAAAACAACGACACGTTCTCCAGCCTCGGTCTCATCGTCGCGCTCGCGATCGTGTTGATCTACATGTTGCTTGCGGCGCAGTTCGAATCGCTGCTGCACCCGCTCGTGATCATGCTCTCGGTTCCCCTGTCGCTCGCGGGCGTCGTCGTCGCCTTGATGGTCTCGCACCGCGCCTTCGGCCTGACCGCATTCATCGGGTTGCTAATGCTCGTCGGCATCGTCGTGAAGAACGCGATTCTCGTCGTCGAATTCACCAATCAGCTGCGTGAGCGTGGATACTCGCCGCGCGATGCCGTCCTGCGTGCGGCACCGTTACGCTTGCGCCCCATCCTGATGACGACGCTCGCGTCGGTCGGCGGTATGCTGCCGATCGCCCTTGGCCTGGAAGCCGGAAGCCAAACGCAAGCACCGCTCGGCACCGTCGTGATCGGCGGCCTGCTCTGCTCGACGATGCTTTCACTGATCGTCGTCCCGACGCTTTATCTCTGGACGGCTCGCCACATCGAGCCCCGCATGGGCGGCTTCAATCGGGGAAGCCACCCGCAAGGCATATCGGCCCCGCGCCCCGAGGTCCCCGTCGAAGTCTAGGTCCCAGCAAGTGAGCGCCGCTTCGGCACCGAAAAGATGACTCACCTGTCCTTTTCTTGAGCGAGGAGCGCGTATGAGACGGGTCTTTCTTCTATTGACTCTGCTCGGGGGGCTCGCGGCGTGCGGGGGCGGCGGCAGCGGCTCCCCGGTGACCCCGTCTCAACCCGGCAGCCACGCGAGCGACGTGAGCACCGGGGTGAAGATTTTCGTGCCCGCGGCGGCGTCGCAAGCGAAGCGCTCGCAGTTCATCGTGCCGGGTACCCAATCGGTGCGCATTCGCGTCTACACGGTCGCGGGGGCGACCCCCAGTCCGCAGCCGCCCGACACGATCGCGCAGATTTCAGCAACCGCGCCGGGGTGCTCGAGCGTCAACGGCGGCATCTCGTGCACGATCGTCGTGAACGTGCCGATTAACCCGTTCGTCGTGCTCGAGATTCTTTCGTATGCATCGACCGATGGCAGCGGCACCCCGCTCGCGCAAGGCTTCGTCACCGTCGACAGCACGCAGCCGAACATCACACCCCCGCCCGTGGCACTCGGCGGCGTCGTGAGCAGCATCGTGGCGAGCCCATCCGCGCTCGTGCCGCCGGTCGACGGCACCGTGCAAACGCTCTCGATTTCGATCATCGCCAAGGACGCGAGCGGCAACACGATTCTGCCGCCCGGGAACTTTCCAACTCCGATCTCACTCTCGGTCGCAAGTGATCCAAACGGGGCGATCTCGTTCTCACCAAACCCGCTTCAGTCGCCGAGCGCATCGGGAACGACGACGGTCAACGTGCGCTACGACTCTAGCAAAACGCTCGCCGCGACCTCGATCATCGCAGCGGCGGGAAGCGTCAAGGCGAGCGTAGTGATTTCGCCGCAAGGAAACGGCAGCGGAACGACGACCGCCGGCTACCGCGTATACGAATACGCGATCCCCTCGGGCGCCTCGTCGCAACCGTGGAACATCATCCCGGGCCCCGACGGGCAAAGCCTCTGGTTCACCGAGCACGGCACGAATAAAGTTGCGGCGCTTTTCCCAAGTACGTGTACGCAAAGCGGTTCGCTGTCGTGCAAGATCATCGAAGGCGCGATCAGCGCAAACACCATCGACCCGACGGGAATTGCCTCGCTTCCCAACGGCCTCGTATACGTCGCCGGATCGAATACGAGCGCCAGTAGTAATCTCACGTCGATACAGAGTGCCGGGTGTTCGGATAGCTCGCAAACGTCGCTCGCCGCGTGCGCCCAGACGGCCGTGGGCGATCCCGTCGCAAGCGCAAGTTATGCGCAGCTCGTGCACGACAGCGCGTTCAATGATCTCGAAGCAGCGATGAGCGCCGGCGGCTCGGGCGTCGTCGGGCAGATTTCGCCCGGATCGTACTCAACACCGAATCATTTGGGCATCGCTCCCTTCGGAATCTCCGAAACGGGTTGGGTGACGGATCCGACCAGCGACGCGATCTATCAACCGGGAAATTGCGTCGGCGATTGCAGCTTCTCGAACTACAGTTTCGTGGCGGGCGCTACGCCGCAAGGCATCGTCAATACCGTTGACGGCGATCTGATTGTCGCCGATTCAGCAAACAGCCAGCTCGTGTACTTCTTGCCGTCCACGTGTTCGGTGAACAACACACCGAACTGCTCGTACAACAGCGTGCCCACGTTGACGCCGAATGCGCAGCCGGAATTCCTCGTCGTCGGTCCGGATGGATACATCTACTTCACGGAGTTTGCCGCGAATAAGATCGGCGTCTTCAACGAGTCGTCGATGTCGATGGTCGCGGAAATCCCGGTTCCAACGACAAACGCCGGACCGTGGGGCATTACCGTCGGACCGGACGGCCATGTGTGGTTTACCGAATACAACACCGGAAAGATCGGGGTGATCGTACCGTGATGCAGCGTTCTGTAGCTCTTCTCGCGATCTGCGCGCTCGCTGCGTGCGGAGGCGGCGGGGGCGCGGCGATTCCCACGTCGCCTCACACGTCGAATGGTCAAGGCTCCGCGATCGTGTCGCTGAAGATTCCGGCGAAAAAGGCGCAGGCGCGCGCGCATGCCGCACGCTCGCTAACACCGCTGGATGAATCGCCGGCAACGCAAGGCGTCGGCATCAGCATCGTGGCCACCGGAGCTCCGCCGCCCGTGACGACCCCGCAGTATACCTTCGATCTGTCCACATGTACGACTACCGGAGCGACGCCGTGTACGGCCAACGCCGATGGCTCGCGAACATATACGATCGCAACGCCGCTCGTCCCAATCGGAACGTACGTCGTTCAAATCGCGACCTGGGATGCAGCGCCGGTTGCCGGCTCATTCGCAGCAGCGCACGAGCTCTCCGAAGGAGCCGCTACGGTATCCATCGCGCAAGTGAACTCGACGGTCAACGTGGCACTCAACGGGATTCCGGCCTCCGTCGTCATCACGCCGATTCCCGGCCAAAGCCACGTCATCACGCAGGGTAACGGCGCGTACTCGCTCATCGGCAACAGCACGACGCTATGGAGCGTTGCGGCGCTCGATCACGACGGATACATCATTGCCGGCGACGCACAACCGATGATGACGTTCACCGACAGCGCAAACGCGCTCTCGGTGTCATCGTCGTCAGGCAGCGTTTATGCCATCAAGGCGCTCTCGGCCCAACCGACGGCCGTGACACTCGCTGTCACCGCGACGGCCGCGACCGCCGCGGGTAACGTGGTGGCAACCGGTGGGGAATCGATTCTGCCCATGCAAGAGATGTGGCAGACCGAAAACGGCGCCGGCATCTTCGGCTTCATGCTCGATCCAAACAACGCCCAGCAGGGCGCTTACCGGCCGCCGGGTTTTGGTCAATTCCCCAACGCAAGCGACATCATTACCAGCACCGACAACTTCGGACAACTCACGCAGGACGCGGACGGCAATCTCTGGGTTGAAGATCTTACGACGAACAAGTTGGTCGAGTACAAGGCACCGGTTGGATCCACGCCTCCGCAACCGACGGGGGTCTCGATCGACATCAGCGGTATTACCGCCGGCGGCGTCGCGGCAGACAGCAACGGCTATCTCTATATCGTGGATTCAAAGCGCGCGATGCTGCTCGTCTACACGATCAATTCCCTTGCAAATCCCTATACGGTTTCGCTCAATCCGGGCGCGGCATCGATCTCCGTCGTGCCGTCCGGCTCCGGCGTACCCAGCGGCCTTCCCGGGACGTTGGTAATCGGGTCCGGAGACGGCGTCGACCTTTACTCCAATGCGGTAAACGGCGCACCCGCCCTGATCAAATCGTTTCCACCCGCATACGGCAACGGCGGTGGAACGTACGCCGCCGCGGTCGCGCCCGACACGGGGACGATGTGGACGATGGAACTCGATTCGTCCGGGACGATCATCGGGCTCTACAGCACCGCCTCCGGACCGTCGATCACAAGCCTGGGCATTTCCCTTGGATCGTGGAGCGACGACGCAGGCTACATCGCGCCGGCGATTGCGGACTACGCCTTCACGAGTGACGGTACGAACGGCAACTCGGATGAGATGTACAACTACGTCTCGCCGTCGATCACACACCAGGCATCGTTCAGCTTTAACGGTTCGAGCAGCTACGGCGTTCTAGTCGAGCCGTAGCCAGCAACGTTATCCGCGCACGAAAAATGCAATCGTCATCGCCACGCCTATGGTGATGACGATTGCACGCGCGGCCCGTTGAGGAATCCGCCGAAAGAATTTGGCACCGAAGTACCCCCCGAGCAGCGCCATCACGCACATTGGGATCGCAAAGCGCCAGTCGACGACGCGCGCGATGACGAAGGGGACGAGCGCCATCCCATTAATGGCAACACTCAGCACGTTCTTCATCCCATTGGTCGCGTTGAACGAGGGCAGCCCCGAGAACGCAAGGACCGCGAGCATAAGGATGCCCATGCCGGCACCGAAATAGCCGCCGTAGATCGAGACGAAGAACTGCACGACGAGCTGCCAGCTTTGATGTTCCGGATCGCCGTCGTGCTTCTTCGTCAGCAGCGGGCTGACGCCAAAAACCACCGTTGCGAACAAGAGTAACCACGGAATGAGCCGATTGAACGTCGCCGGTGGCGTGAGCAGCAACAGGCATGCGCCGATGAGCGCACCCAGGGAGCTGACCGCCAACACCGAGTAGAGCAGCTTCTTATGCGGAGCGACATCGGACCAATAGCCGCGGGCGCCGCCGATCGTGCCGACCCACATAGCCGCGTTGTTCGTTGCGTTTGCGGGAATGGCGGGGATGCCCGCAAAGATCAGCGCGGGAAAGCTCAAGAAGCTGCCGCCGCCCGCAACGCTGTTCATCGCGCCCGCGAGAAACGCGGCGGCGACCGGCAACAGGCCCTTCGACAAGCTCAGGGTGACAGCGAGGACGGACAGCGCGCTTAGCTTCCCGCGGCCGACTTTTCGCGCTTCGTAACGCGATAGACGCGGCGCACGTTTTTGAGTGACTCGAGTTTTGTGATCAGCTTGTGGAGATGATCGAGGTCGCGAATCTGGACGGTGAGCGAGGTCACGGCAACGCCGTCGCGGCGTACGCGTGCGGTTACGCTGCTGACCGTCGTCTTGAGCTCCGCAAACACAGCCATGATGTCTTGGAGTAACTGCGAACGGTCTTCGGCTTCGACTTCGATATCGACCGCGTGCGTCATGTCCTTGTTGTCGGTCCACTCCGCCTGCAGAATCCGCTCGGGTGTCGCGTTCATGTAGGCGACGTTCGGGCAATCGGCGCGGTGTACGCTGACCCCGCGGCCGATCGTCACGTATCCGATGATCGGATCGCCGGGTACCGGCGAACAGCACTTCGAGAGGCGAACGAGCACGTCGTCGACGCCCGCCACGCGAACCCCGCTCGACTTCTTGGCCGTTTTGCGCGTGACCGGCTTGCGAATCTGGGTGAGATCGACGACATTGTCGCTCTTGATCTCGTCGCGAATGCGGTTGACGACCGATTGCCCCGAGGCATCGCCGAAGCCGATCGCCGCGAAAAGATCGGTGGGCGACGAGTAGTTCATGCGATGCGCGATGCGTTCGATCAGTTCTCCGCGCGCAAGGTCGGGCCGCAGATGCGCGCGCGCAAGTTCGGTTTCCACCGACTCCTGACCGGCGAGCACGTTCTCTTCACGTTGCTCCTTGCGGAACCACTGTTTGATCTTGTGTTTGGCGCTAGACGTTTTAACGATCGAGAGCCAGTCGAGCGAAGGCCGTCCGCTCGATTTATTGACGAGGATCTCGCAGATATCGCCGTTCTGCAGCGTCGAATCGAGCGGTACGATGCGACCGTTTACCTTGGCCCCGACGCAATGATTGCCGACGTCGGTGTGAACGAGATACGCAAAGTCGAGCGGCGTGCCGCCGGCGGGAATCGAGAAGACGTCACCGCGGGGCGAAAAGACGAATGCCTGTGAATCGAAAAGATCGAGCTTGAGATTTTCCATGAACATGCGCGAATCGCGCATGTCCTTCTGCCATTCGAGCAGCGCGCGTAGCCAGGAGAGCTTGTTCTCGAACTGGTCGGCCTTGCTGCCCTCTTTGTAGCGCCAGTGCGCGGCGATGCCGTACTCGCTCGTGCGATGCATCTCCCAGGTGCGGATCTGAATCTCGAGCGGTTCGCCTTGCGGCCCGACCACCGTCGTGTGCAGCGACTGGTACATGTTGGGCTTGGGCATCGCGATATAGTCTTTGAACCGCCCGGGCAGCGGCGTCCACATCGCATGCACGGCGCCGAGCGCCGCGTAACAATCTTTTACGCTGTCGACGATGATCCGAATTGCGGTCAGATCGTAGATCGTCGAGAAGTCGCGGCCCTTTTTGATCTTGGAATAGATCGA
>DASSZO010000047.1:0-16549 GCA_035702815.1 Candidatus Aquilonibacter sp.
TCGTCGCGCGCGCTTCCTCCCAACAACGCTTCAAAAAGCAGGCGCGACGGGTTCGGCGTGTGCGCCATCGCATCGGAGGCAACGACGCCGGCTAGCGCTCGAGTCCCTTCGATCACGTCGCGGTTCGCCTCGATGAGGCCGTCGGTGTACAGAACGAGCAGCGAATGCCGATCGAGCACTTCTTCTCCAACGAGGTCGTCACGTTCGGCGACGACACCGAGCGGTACGTTGCGCACGCCGAGTTCGCGCACGTCGCCATCACGAAGCCGAACGAGCGCCGGCACGTGACCCGCGCTGACGTATGCGCAACGGAGGGACTCGATGTCGACGATCATGACGAGTGCCGAGACGACGTGCCCCGCGTACTCCATTTGCAGCGCATGATCTGCCGCGGCGACGATGCGCGTCAGGTCGAATCCTTCGAGCGCCGCCACGCGAATGGATTGTCGAACCGTGCTCATGAGCACGGCCGCATCCAGGCCTTTGCCGGACACGTCACCGATCGAGAGCGCGAGCCGGCGTTGGTCGAGCATGAACGCGTCATACCAGTCGCCGCCGATCTCCGCTTCGGTTTCCGCCGGCTGGTAGAACGCCGAGAGGCTGACGCCCGGGAGCTCCGGGAGCGTGCGCGGCAACGCCGCTTGTTGAAAGGTGTTCGCAACGCGGCGCTCCCGTTCGTAGATGCGCGCGTTGTCGATCGCGACCGAGATGCGCCGCGCGATGATCTCGCCCGTCTTGAGGTCGGCGTGATCGTAAATGCGCCCCGACGGGCCATTGACGAAATGGACGAACCCGAACGCCTGGCCGTTGATCGAGAGCGGCACCTGGATCGACGAGCGCATCTCCAGCTTGCGCATGATCTCAAAATGGCGCTCGTCGCGAGCGGCTTTGTGCAGCGCGCTCTCCGGGATAACCGGCATGAACGAGCTTCTTCCGGCGAGCATTTGTTCGATCACTGCATCGGTTACGTCGACCGGGTACTCGCGCAAGAGCTGGTGCGCGAGGCGCACTTGCTCGGGGTCGCGATGGGCGATCGCAACCGGAAGCATCTCACGCTTCTTGAGCAGATAGATGCCGCACCAATCGGCAAATTCCGGAACGGCCCGGTCGGCGACGATCTGCAATCGCCGTTCGACGTCGAACGACTCCGCCATCAACTCGCTGGCATCGGCCAGAAAGCGCAGCACCGATTCGCGACGCTTCTGATCGTCGATGTCGGTCGCGACGCCGATCCAGCGAACGATGCGGCCATCATCGCCGCTGATCGGATGCGACGTGGCCATGTGCCAGCGATAGGTCCCATCACTCGCGCGCCGGATGCGGTATTCGGCGATGAAGGGCGACGCCGTCGCCTTCGCGCGCTGCCACAGATCTCCGAGTAAATCGACGTCGTCCGGATGGATCGCCGGCGTCCAGCCAAAGCCGCCCGCTTCGTCAGGCGTCTGTCCGGTCAGTTCATACCAGCGACGGTTGTAGTACTCGATGGCGCCGTCGGCATCGGAGACAAAGACGATCTGCGGGACGGCGCTCATAATACGCTGCGTAAATTCCGCGGCGTTCTTCTGTTCCTGGATATCGATCGCGGCTCCGAGCCACTGGACGACGTTGCCGTCGTCGTCCCGCAACGGCACCGCGTTGGCGAACAGCCAGCGATACGAACCGTCGCGCGATCGTATGCGATACTCGACTTCGATCGCGCCCGAGCCGTCCGAGGAGCGCTCGAATGCCTCGGCGACCCGCTCGCGTTCGGACGGGTGGATCAGTTCGTTGATCTTACCGGCTTCAAGACCGGTAATATCGACGCCGGTCAAATCGAACCATCGCCGATTCGCGTAAAGCGTTCGGCCTTGGGCGTTCGTTAGCCAGATGAGCGCAGGGATCGTCTCCGCGAGTCTGCGGTACTCCAAACCATCCGCCGCGCCGGGTTGGGAACCGAGCACGTCATCCGCTTGCGTACCCTCGCCTGTTAGGAATCAAACCACTCGGATCACTGCCCGTCGTGCCAGCGTTGCGTCAAAAAGAGCCAGAAAGCGAGCCCCGCAAATTGACCGTATCGCGCGAATCGTCGCCGAATCGTCGTGTCGGTCGCGCGTTTCATGCCGGTGAGCTTCAGAAATGTCGGGCGCGTCCACGAGTCGAGGATCAAGCGGCGGTGGTAGCCCAGCAATTGCATGATGTGCGCGGCCGCGTACGGACCTACGCCGGGGAGCGCGAGCAGTTCTTCCTCCACCACCTCATCGCTCTGGCCGTGGCGTGGAAGGAACGCTTCGAGATCCAGCCCGTTGACAACGTCGCGTGCGATCGCGCGCACGTAGGGACCGCGATAGCCCATCCGCGCGACGTCGGCGAACCAGCGATCGGGCGTTTTCGCGAGCTGCTCGGGCGACGGAAACGCGCCCTCACCCAATGCGACCAGCGCGGCGATCATGCGGGTCGTCGCCGACCACGCACAATTCGTCGTGCAGATCGTGCGTACCACGTCTTCAAAAACCGTCGGGCTCGCCAACAAACGGCCCGCGCCCGCGCATGCCCATGAGAGCGCTTCGTCGTTCGCGATGGCGCGATAGAACGGCGCGAGATCGTCATCCAACCGGAACATTCGCCGCGCAGCCGCTTCAACGGCGCGAGCCTGCGCGGCAGTGAGCGGGCGGCGGTCCTCGACATAGAGCGAACCGTCACGTTCCGTGAATCGAAGCGTTCGCCGAGCGCCCCCGATCCGTAACGTGTAATCGTACGCGTGCAGATCGTCATGGATGATCGCCGGGGGCAATGCAGCTAGGCCGTGCGAATGGATCGTAAACGCAAACGACACCGGCTCGCCGCCGGCGCCGCGAAGCGCGATCGAAACGGCGTTACGCGACGTAGGAAACGTTGACCGCGAAACCAGCCGCTTCGGCCCGCATCAGAACGCCGTATACGGCGTCGAGTTCGGTTTCGATCGACGTAATCTCGCGCGCGCTCACGGCGCAGCGCGCGGCGTTGCTCCACAGGATCGCGCGCGCGCGCTCGAGTGCCGAGCGTAGCCGCTGCGGCGTCGCCTCGAGAACCGGCCAGTCCAACTCCGTTTGCGCGGGCACGACCCGCCACCCCGCGCCCGAGAGCCGCGGAAGCTCTTCATCCGGCTCGAACGCGTGTGGGATCGCCGCGAGCACGTCGAGCGCTTCACGATCGTCCTTAGGAAGCGTTAAGCCAAGCTCCGCCAAGCGCACGATATACCGGAAGAACGACGGATCGCCCACGGTATATGCACCGGCGGGAGAGGCCACGTTGACGTGCACGAGCTCCAAATCCGTCACCCTCGCTCCTTCGCGAAGCAGAACTTCGGGTCATGCAGAGCGAAAGCTCGGCCGGATGTTGGAGGCGGTCTACAACAGTTGCGTGCGGTGCGGCCTCTGCTTGCCCTCCTGCCCCACCTATCTGGAAACCCTGACGGAAACGTCGGGACCGCGCGGGCGTATCGGGCTGATCAAAGCGGTCGACGAAGGCGCGATCGATCTGCTCAGTGCGGGCTTCGTCGAGCAGATGACGCAATGCTTGGACTGCCGTGCATGCGAGGCGGCATGTCCCTCAGGCGTGCAGTACGGGGTGCTCGTCGAAACGATGCGAGCACGTATCGAAACAGCGGCGGGCCCGACCCGTACGCCGGCCGCTCGAACCCTACGGCGCTTTTTGATCGACGGCTTGTTCGCAAAGCTTCCCTTGATGCGCGCCGCCGCGCGCCTCGTACGCTTCGCGCAACGGACGCGGCTCGATGCCTTGAGCGCGCTGGTTGGACTGCAACGTGAAGCCCGTCTGGCGCCGCGCGTCGCCGATCGTTTCTTTGTTGCCGCCGATCAGCGATACGACGTCGACGATGCGGCTGGAACTGCATTTCTGCACGTCGGCTGCGTGATGCAGGTCGCGTTCGGCGGCGTTCACGAGGCATCGATTCGCATGCTCAACCGCGCGGGTCTGCGCGTGGTCGTACCGCGCGCGCAAGGATGTTGCGGTGCGATCGCGGTGCATGCGGGCGAACCCGACGCGGCTCGTGCGCTCGCTCGCGTCAACATCGCGGCCTTCGAGGCGAGCGCGGCTGACGTCTACGTCGTCAACGCGGCCGGTTGCGGTTCGACGCTCAAGGAGTACGCGCAGCTCTTCGAAGACGATCCTGCGTGGAAGCAGCGGGCAAGTGCCTTTGCCGCGCGCGTTCGCGATATTACGGAAGTGCTCGACGCTATGGAGTTTCGCGGAACCCCTCGCACGCTCGATGTCACCGTCACCTATCAAGAACCGTGCCATCTCGTCCACGCGCAACGCGTCGCTGCAGCGCCGCGGCGGCTTCTCCAGCGAATACCCGGCCTGCGCCTCATCGAGATGAACGAAAGTTCCGTCTGCTGCGGAAGCGCCGGCATCTACAACCTCACCGAGCCCGAGATGGCCCGCCGCCTGCGCGATCGCAAAACGCGCAATATCCTCGCGACGGGCGCGGGCATCGTTGCTACCGCCAATCCGGGATGCGAGATTCAAGTGACGTCGGGGTTGCGCGAGGGGCACTCGGACGTGCGCGTCGCGCACATCGTCGAACTCCTCGATGAGGCCTATTCTTAGATCGTCGCGGTCATGCGCGCGTTGTCACGCAGCGCATCCTCGAGCGTCGCGTAGACCGGGAAGACGCGAATCAAGCCGGTGATGTTGAGAAGCCGCGCGATCGGACCTTCACCGACGGCGAGGCGGACTTTTCCGCCGTTCTCGAGCGCGCGGCGATGAGCGCCGATGAGCGCCCCGAGACCCGTGGAATCGAGAAACTCGAGCTTCGTGAGATCGACCACGATTTCGTGATTTCCCTCGCCGGCCGTTTCCATCAAGGCAGCACGAACGGAGGGCGACGTCGCGACGTCAAGGCTTCCTCGCAACCGGTAGATGACGGCATCGCCCTCGTTTTTGATATCGATGCTCAACTCATCATGCGACATGTCAAAACTCCTTATCCGTGATACTCTCGCCACTGCGCGATCGAGCCGCCTTCACGACGAACCAGCGCGCACCCTTCGCGCGACTCCCACGCTCCCTGGCGATGCAAAAAAAACCGGTATTCCACCGCCGCGCGATCGCCGTCCACGATGATATCGAGCACGTCGAATCGCCACGCGGGGCCGTCCCGGAAGAACCGCGCGAAATACTCCGCGATCGCTTCGCGTCCCACGACCGGAAGAGCGCCGCTTTCGTGATAGGACCCGCCCGTCGCGAAGAATGCGCTGGCGCGCAACGCATCACCGGACGTCCACGCAGCAACCAGCTCTTCGATGAGCTCGCGAAACGTCATCAATCTACCGCTTCTTCGGCCGTTATAAACGCCCGCCGGGAAGTATCCCAGCGTGGCGGATGGGCGCCGTGCAAATGGATGCCGCCGATCCAGCGATCGGCGGGCGCGTGCTCGAGCCAATCCGCATCGCCGCCGAGCACGCGTCTGCCCAGCGCCGTCGGTTGCAGCAGAGCCTCCGTGCCCTCGACCAGCGGCGCCGGCGATCGCTGCAAATCCGAAAGGATCGCATAGAACGTGGCGTCACCGAGGAACGGGGCCTCTTCGCGCCCTTGTGCGCGAGCAAAGAGTTCCTCCTTGCGCGCCGGCCCTTGCGCGACGGCCGCGAGCGCCTGTCGAGCTGAACGCGACAGGCCATCGCCGGGCGCCGGGAATTCTTCGCACAGCCGTTCCAGCGCGGCGCGCATATGCGCGAACCCGGGATGCTCGTTCTTGGTCTGCTCGCCGAGAGCGAGCGGCTCGGGGGAGGTGAAGTCCGCCCACAGCGCCTGCGCGCGGTCGAACATCGCGCGCGTCACCGTGCGCCGCTTCGGATACAGCGCTAATAGTTCGTCACCGCTCAATGCGCCGAGGTAGTGATCGCTTTGAACGAGCGACACCATGACCGGAGCCGGTTCGAGCGCGCGCAGAAACGCCAAGATCTGTAAGATCTGAAGCTGATCGTAGAGATCATGTTCGAACCAGAGCACGACCTCTTCGAACTCGCTTGCACGCCGGATGAGCGCGTCGCGATTGGCAAGATCCTGCATGATGCGAATCGGCCGGCCGAAGCCGCGGGAGGCAAGATAGGCGCCGCGCACGCGGCTACATTCTTCCAGCGGCACGGTCCCCGGGACCGGACCTTCGTGAAGGACATCGCGCCACGCGAGGTGCGTGCCGAGAATTCCGGCCTTTTTGAAGCCATGGATGACGGCATCACCGTTGGTGACGTGAAGGCAGGCGGCGGTGCGGGAATTCATGCTGCGTGATGTTTGTGCAACCGCAGACGGACGCTTACCTCCGTTCCACCTTCAAAATGCGACGTCGCGCGCAAGTCGTCCGCGAGGGCGGAAATCAAAAAGAGCCCACGCCCATCTTCGGCTAGGACGTCGGCCGGCAGCGAGGCCGCGACCGTAAAACCGGGGCCGCGGTCGCGCATGCGCAAGAGCGCGCGGTCGTCGCTCCAGTCGACCTC
The DNA here is from genome assembly GCA_035702815.1 of Candidatus Aquilonibacter sp. Taxonomy (GTDB): domain Bacteria; phylum Vulcanimicrobiota; class Vulcanimicrobiia; order Vulcanimicrobiales; family Vulcanimicrobiaceae; genus JAMXLG01. The sequence continues at coordinate 6,474 of DASSZO010000047.1, forward strand.
GAGATAGACTTCACCGGGTGCATGTTCGACGGCGTTGGCAATCAATTCACCGATGACGGCCTTGACTTCAAACAGCTCTTGATCGGGCCGCGCGAGCTCGCGCAAGAATTGCAAAATCTGTTCGCGCACGCGATACGCCGCTCGCGGATCGCGTGAGTCGAACTGCCACGACATCAAGCGCTCCAGGCGGTGGGAGACGGTACTGCCTCCGCCCTCGGAAAACGAAAAGACGAGCATCGCAATGTCGTCGGTCGGCGGATTGGAACCCATCGTCCGGCGCATGATCTCGCTCGCGCGGCTTCCTGGATTCTTCAATCGCGACGTCACGGCCGCAGCGACGAGTAAGTATCGTTCGGCACTGAGAATGTCGCGCGAGAATTCGAGCATGCCGTCCGTGTAGAGCACAAGCTGTGCCGCACCGTCAAGATCGAGCGTCCGCGGCGTGAATCGCATCGCGTCCACCACGCCGAACGGCACGCCGTCCGACGGTGCAAATTCCGCTCGCTCGCCTTGCACGACCAACGGTGGCGGATGCCCGGCCGAACAAAATTCGAAGCGTCGACGGACCGTATCGAGAACGCCGAAAATGGCCGTAGCAACCGGTAAACCGCGGCGGATGATAAAGCGGTTCGTGCGCTCCATTACGCTGGCCGGCGAACTCTCTTCTTCAGCCGTCGCCGACATATACTGCCGTATCCGAGACATTGCAGCCGACGCTTCGAGGCCGTGCCCCACGACGTCGCCGATCGACACGCCGAAACGGCCGTTGCCCAAATCGAAGCAATCGTACCAATCGCCGCCGATACGCGACTCCTCGGACGCCGCAATATAGAGCGTGCTGACGCCGCAATCCGGAATGGCCGAAATATGACGCGGCAAGAGCGCGAGCTGAAATGCGTCGAGCGCTTCGTCCTTCTTCTTGAGCGCGAGCTTCTGGTCGTGAATATCGCTGATCGTGCCGAACCACTGCGCGTCCCGTCCCGATAGATCGGCGACGCGATGCGCACGCACCAGATTCCACCGGTATGCGCCGCTGGGCGCATGATAGAGCATGTGTTCGTTGCTGAGCTGCCCGCGGGTGTCGGCGTGTTCGAGCTCGGCGCGGATGAAGTCATGTTCGTTCGGCGGAATGGCGGCAAGCCAACCGCTCCCAAATGCTTGCGCGATCGGAATGCCGGTGTAATCGCTGTAGGCGCGATTGAGGTAGGTCACATTCCAGTCGGCGTCGGCGACGTAGACGATCTGCTCGATGTTATCGGTGAGCGCGCGAAACCGAAGTTCGGCCTTGAGCAAGGCGTTCTCGACCTCTTTGCGATCGTCGATCTCCAGGATCGTGCCGTACCAGCGAACGACGCGCCCATGCTCGTCGCGAGCGGGCTCCGCCTTTGAGACGACCCAATGATATTCGCCGTCGGCAAACCGGCAGAGCACTTCTTCAGAATAGGCCGATTCGGTTTGAATCGCGCGTCGCCACGATTCATACGCCGCAGCCGCATGGCTCGGATGAAGCAGCGACGGCCAAATGCTCGCGACGTCGATGCCGGGCGGCACGCCCATCGTCTCGTACCAACGGCGATTTGCCCAGAAGATGTCGCCGTCCGGCGTGCCCATATACATCATTGCGGGGTAGGCATCGGCGACAGCCGACCAAGCATCGCTTCCCAACGACGCGCCAATAGCAGGATGAAGGGTCATCGAGATCCCCGCATATGGGCCTGTAATTCCCAAAAGCAGGCGGCCCAAACCAGACGACCCAACGTTAGCACCCGTGATCTCGCCATCGTTGACTCGTCTCCGGCACCGGCCAGATAAGCCCGACGACCGTGACGTCCGTTTTCATCCGGAGACGCGCACACTACCCGCTACGGCGACGCTTGCCCGCTACTGTCCGCCGGTCTACGACCAAGGTGCGATTCAAAGTTGCAGCGCGCACGCGGTGTCTGCCGCAATCCGCGTGACGGCGGCGATCGAGAACGTCCCCGTCGACCCTCCCTCGCGTCTGTTCGTCTATTACAATGCCCGCGTGCTCAACGGTGACCCCGGAGTCGACGACGGCGCAACGATCCGCGACGCGCTCAAGGCAGCTGCAAAACCCGGCATCTGCGCCGAAACGCAGTGGCCGTATCTTGAAAGCCGCGTCCTCGATCGTCCCGTTGCGGAGGCGTACGCGGCGGCGACGGCGGGCGTTCGCGAGTATCAACGCATCGATCCTGATCTCGACGCGTTGCGCGCATGCATTGCCGGCGGCGCGCCGTTTATCTTCGGCATCAACGTGTACAAATCGACGGTCGCACAGTGGATGCACGGCGGAAACTTGCTCCCACCGCAATCGAATGAGGCGGTGCTCGGCGGCCACGCGATCCTCGCAGTCGGCTACGACGACGGTACGCGCGTCGTGCGCGCGCTCAATTCATGCGGCGCAGCGACCGGCGACAACGGCTTCGTGAACGTCCCGTATTCGTATTTTCAACGTACCGACCAAACGTACGATTTCTGGACGATACGCAAAATCGGGTAAATAGGGCGGCATGAAGCATGTCGCCATCGCGCTTTGCGCAGCCCTCTTCCTCCCAATCTCCGTCGCAGCCGCGACCAACACCGTCACGCCGCAAGGCAAGGCGTTCCTGACGTATGCCGTGCAAGACTCGGTCGGCGAAATTTCGCTCTGCGAAATGGCCGAGCAGAAAAGCAGCAACGCCGACGTCAAATCGTTCTGCACGAAGGCGATCGCCGACCACAAGAACATGATCGCGCAAGCCGATCAGCTTGCAAAACAGATCAACGTGACCATCAAGCAGAAACCGTCCGCCCAGTCCGTCACCGAAAAAGCCGAACTTCAGAAGAAATCGTCGAGCGACTTTGACGAGGACTTCATGCGCGGACAGGTCCAGGATCACCGAAACGACATCACCGCCGCCCGAGCAGCGCTCGAATCAGTCGACAACGCTCAGATCAAATCGCTCGCTCAATCGTCGCTCTCTACCCTGGAGACGCATCTCAAGCTGGCCAACGCCACGTTAGATAAACTCCACTAACCGGATCGGTGCTACGATGAGAGCGATGGCGTTTGAGAACGTGGATGCCTACATCGCGGCGCAGCCGCCGGTCGCGGCCGATGCATTGACCGCCGTTCGGAATATCATTCGGACGGCGGTTCCCAATGCCGTCGAGACGATCGCATACGACATGCCGACGTATCTCATCGATGGCAAACGGTTCATGCACTTTGCCGCGTGGACGAACCACCTCTCGCTCTATGCGATCAACAGCCGCGTACGAGCCGCATTCGAGTCCGAACTGCGTGACTGCCACATCGAAGGCAGCACGATCCGCTTCTCTTACGGCGAGCCGCTACCCGAAGACCTCATCCGCCGACTCGTCGTCTTTCGCGCCGGCCTCGGTCAAACCACAAGCTAAATCGGGCTGCGCGTCTCGACGGCTGCCGAGGTTCGCACCTCCGTCGAAATCCGCGGCGGCGTTCCCGGCTCCGCTTTGACGACGACATCATCGAAGCCGCGCTCGCGCATGCATGCCGAATACTCCTTGGCGTATCTCGCTACTTCAGATTCGTTGCGGGGCAAAAAACGAGCCACAGTCCGACGACAGCCGACGTCAGCGCTTCGTGCTTGCTGCGGCCAAGCGATCAGGGCTTCTTGTGGATGATGCGACGCATGCGAGCAGCCTACAAGTGCGGCCCCGGCCATGAGCGCCAGGGCGTTGATCGATCTCATGGTCGATACTTTCCAGTCGCGCATTCCGCGGCCATCCAAGCAAAAAAGCCCGGCGTTAAACCGGGCTTCCTCTTTGGCTGGGGTGGCTGGATTCGAACCAACGCATGGCGGAGTCAAAGTCCGCTGCCTTACCGCTTGGCTACACCCCATCGGTCCGCCGCTTCGCGTCGGGCGGCCCATCCTGTGCCTCCCGATGGTGTCAGTGCTTCCTGCACTGACCCCAAGGCTTTTGCCTTCCGCAAAAGCGCGACATCCTGTCGCTCCAATGGCTTCAGCGCCTCATGCGCTGACCCCATCGTTTGGGCCGCCGCGTACGATACTACGTCTGCTTTCTTCTCCCTGTTACTTGCCGGTTAGGCCGCCGGTAAAGCGCGTTACGACGGGGATTTCGAAGAGCTCGCCGCGAGCGGCTCGCTGACTATAGCGTATCGCGACGACGAGCCATAGGACGAAGAGCGCACTGTCCATGAGCATGGCGAGAACGTACACCCAGATCGTGGCGGTGACGTTCGTCAGCACGAGGCTCAAGACCAGCGGCCAAATCAATGCGAAAAGCGCTGCTAGTGCCGACAGATTGCCGAACCAGAGCGCTTGCCGTAGATGGTATTGGTACCAGGTGGTGGCGTCGGGCCGCGGAGCGATTCTGGCGTAGATTGCGAGCGGCCACACGAGGTAGGCCGTCGACACAACCGCAGACTCCGCGGCGACGCGGGGGGGCGGGGTTTCTATCGCGAGGCGAGCAGCCGCTTCGCGCCGATGTAGCGCGCGCGCCAGTAGCTCTCCGAGAGGCTCGAGACCATGACGCCATGGCTCGAAGCATGCACGAAGCGATTATTTCCGATGTAGATGCCGACGTGCGACGGACCGGGCTCGTACGTTTGGAAGAAGACGAGATCGCCCGGCTTCATTCCGCCGACGATGCGGTGGCCGGCGTCGTACTGCGCGTCGGCCGTGCGCGGCACCGAGATGCCGAGCATTGCGAAGACGTGCTGGACGTAGCCGGAGCAGTCGAAGCCGCTCGGGCTGGTTCCACCGAAGACGTACGGAACGCCGAGGAAGCGCAGTGCGCTCTTGGTGAGCTGTTGCGCGATCTTTGAGGTACGGGCGAGAACGCCGCCGGCAAACGAACGAATCTCGCCGTTCTTACCGGCGTGCTCGTTGTGCGTGGTGACGATCAGGTGGGCGGTCCATTCGGCAACGTCCGGGCTCTGGACGGCGGTCTCGACGGGTTGGGAAACGGTAGTCTGCGATTCGGTCGTGGTTGCCGGCGTTTCATCCGCTCGCGCAATGGCGAGGGTTGAACCAGCAAGCAAAAGGGCAAAAGCCCCTGCAGCTAACGCTTGACGCAAGAAAAGCTCCTCTTTCACAACACTTACGAGGTTAGTTGACGGGTTCGGGCGGAAAGATCGCCCTAGAGCCGACCGGCTCACTCACCCCTACCGTGGAGTCCCCCGCTCCGGCACGCTAAGCCGGATTCAGTGATCTTGTGCAGGCGTAGTTACGGCTATACTACAGCAGGACAACGCCCGCTGAATACGCCGCTGATAGGCCATAAGGTTTAGCTAAAGCTTCTCATCTCCTTCTCGGGGCCTGACAAATTCGTTACAATCGGGCGGCTGCTTGTTCGATCTCGCCGGCCAGCCGCTGTGCGACCGCCTCGATCTGAGCGCGGTCGTCGCCTTCGGCCATGACGCGGATCAAGGGCTCGGTTCCCGAGGGACGGATCAAAAGACGGCCTGCACCCTTGAGCGCGGCCTCGGCTGCAACGATCGCCGCTTGGACGTCGGCTTCGTTCAAAACGTCTTTATGCGGGGTCCGCACGTTGACGAGAATCTGCGGAGCGACCACGATTTCGGCGACCAAATCGCGCAGACGCCGCTGCTTTTCGGCCACGATCCCAAAGAGGGTCATCGCCGTCATCGGGCCGTCGCCCGTCGTGTTGCGGCGCAGATCGATGACGTGACCGGACTGTTCGCCGCCGAGCACAAAGCCGCCGTCACGCATCTGTTCGAGCACGTAGCGATCGCCGACCGCCGCGCGCAGCAGATGCATGCCATGCCGCTGCAGGGCACGTTCGAACCCGATGTTGCTCATCACCGTTCCGACGATCGTATCGCCGGCTAACTCGCCGCGTTCGTGCAGATACGCGCCGATGGCGAACATAACGTGATCGCCGGAGACGATCTCGCCTTCTTCGTCTACGAACAGCGCGCGATCGGCGTCGCCGTCAAAGGCAACGCCCACGACGTTTCGCTCGCCGGTCGCCACGAGCTCGCGCACTTTTTCTTGCAATCCGTGCATGTGGGTCGCGCCGCACTGGACGTTGATACGCGCGCCGTCGCCTTCGCAGTTGATCTCGGTGACCGTCGCTCCCATCTTACGAAATGCATACGGCGCGATCGCATAGGCAGCGCCGAATGCACCGTCGACAACGAGATGCAAGCCTTCGAGGTTGACACGGGTCGAGTACAGCTCCTCGTAATAGTGCTTTGCGAGATTTTGCGCGAGCCGGGCAACGCCGATGTCGGCACCGGTCGGACGCGGCAACGTTTCGCTGTTGACCAGCGACTCGATCTCGTTCTCGGCTTCGTCGGAGAGCTTGAAACCGTCGGGCCCAAAAAATTTGATGCCGTTATCCGCAATCGGATTGTGCGAGGCGCTGATCATGACGCCCGCCGCGGCCGTCTCCGCAACCGTCACGCGCGCAACCGCGGGCGTCGGAACCACCCCGATCGAGACGACGTCGCGTCCCACCGACGTAATGCCGGCGACCATCGCCGCCTCGAGCATCGTTCCGGACAGACGCGTATCGCGCCCGACGATTACCGGGCGATGCCGATCGCTCGAATGTGCGAGTACCGTTGCACCGGCGCGGCCGATACGAAAGGCGAGCTCGGGCGTCAGTTCGGTGTTTGCGACGCCGCGGACGCCGTCGGTTCCAAAAAGTCGGCTCACGGTTTGTTTGCTCCCGTTCCCTTGATGAATTGCACGCGCACGCGTACGAGGTCTGGTGCAACTTCTACCCCGGCAACCTCCTGCCCCAGCGAATTGACGGGGACCGGCCGGACCATCGAATCGAAGGCCGATGGGCTCTGCGCGAGCGGGACGTTGACGACCACCGCTGTTACTTCCGAGAGCAAACTGGTCGGCCCGTGCACGTCGACCGTTGAGGGCGATTGCGATGCTTCGCTGACGACGATATCGCCGTTTGCGCTGCCCGAGTAGTGGATCGACAACGGCATCGTACGTTGATCGATCTTTTCCACCGTCAGGCTTACCGACGCGGGGCTCAAGCTCTGCACGACGATGTTGGGCGCGACGAGCTGCACCGGAACGTTGTAGACGCCGGTCGTTTTGTTCGAAAGGTCCAGAACCGCTTTGACTTCTTGCGGGTTGAGCGGCGGCGCACCGCGTTTGCTCGCGACCGTCACCACCGCTTCTTTGTCGGTGAAATGCGCCACGTACCCGACCGGCAAGTTTGCCGCGGTAATCGGCACCGAGAGCTGTTGGTCGAATCGCGCCGCAATGACGGGGTTGCTGGCAAAGCGAAAATACGCCCACCCCAGAATCGCGAGCGCAAACGCGAAGAGTTTAAGTCCGAAGTTCTTTCGGATGATCGCCACGGACGGTTCCTTCGGTTGAGCGCGCGGACGGCTGAAGGCGCGCGCGCAGATGGGAGACGAGATCGTTGTTGAAACCGCGGCGGTCGCGCGGAGGACGCGTGATTGCCAAAAGCATCTTGAGCAGGCGGCCTTCTTCCTCAACCGGCCGGGTCAACTTCCCTTGGCGGGCGATGGAAATTCCGCCGGTTTCTTCGCTTACGACCAGAACGACGGCGTCGGTCTGTTCGGTCAAGCCGATCGCGGCGCGATGACGTGTGCCGACGCGGCGTTCCGAGAGCACCTGCTCGGCCAGCGGCAGAAAACAGCCGGCGGCCTCGATGATGTTTTCGCGAACGATCACGGCTCCGTCGTGAAGCGGTGAGCGCGAATTGAAGATCGCAAGCAGCAGTTCCGCCGACAGTTGACCGTTGATGAGCGTTCCGCTCTCGATGAACTCTTTGAGTCCGCTCTGCTGCTCGATGACGATGAGCGCGCCCAATTTGGTTCGCGACAACAAAAACGCCGCGCGTGCCAGCGTCGCAATCGATTTATCTTCGGGCCGCGTCCAATCGGTCGTATCTTCGCCGATGTGCAGCAGTCCGCCGCGCCCGATCTGCTCGAGCGCGCGCCGCAGTTCCGGTTGGAAGACGATCGGCAGCGTCACCGCGGCTCCGATGACGAGCAGGTTGAGGATCGTTCCCAGCAAGTAGAGCTGCAACAGCTTTGCGAGTCCGAGCAGCGCAACCAGGACGAGAACGCCCGTGAGAATCTGAACGGCGCGCGTGCCGCGAATCAGCAGCAACACGTAATAGATCAATACCGTCGTCGCGATGATATCGACGACGTCGGTGATGCCTACATACGTATGGACGAGCTCAATCCAGGACATGCTGATCCTCGATCAACGCTTCGAGCACGCGGTTTGGTGCGATCTCGGGCGCCTGCAGACCCTCACTTGCGATGCGCGTCCACCACGCGAGCGGGAGTGGCGAAAGCAATTCGGTCAGCCGTGAACCGCTCACGCGATCGAGTTCGACGTCCACGAGGGCGATCACGAGCGAGGCCGGCGTCACATCCAAGTCCCACTCCACCACGACCGCGCCGTCGGCCGATTCAACGTTCCGAACACCCGCCGGCCGGCCCGGGCCGCCGAGTGCCTCCGCCAGGCGCGGCAAGGCTTCGGAGACGTTCGGGCGTATCGCCAGAGCGATGACCGGTGGTTCGAAGACATCCGCTCCGTGGGCGGCCGTGGCCAGGGCTTGCGCCGATGCACGTTCGTCGGGCGCTTCCACGAGCGCGTACGCGCGGTCGAATGCGTCGTTTTGGGTCCAGCTGATCGTCGCGCCGGCGCTTTGCGAAAACTCTTCGAGAGCGCGACGTTGCGACGCACTTGGGACGGGGCGAAACCGGACGGTAAACGAGGGCACGATTCTCCTTGCATCGTTATACGCGCGACGCTTCCACTCTTTGTAAATGAGCGAACTGCGTCGGGCTCTCGTCGTCTCTACCGGCAAGAATGCCGCTTGGGTTTCACTCGACGGAGAAAGCGAGCCTCGGGTTGCGCAACTTCGACGTCAGACGGGCAAGCGATCCATGCCGGTCCCCGGTGACGTCGCGTTCGTGCGCGTCCTCGAAGACGACAAGACGGTGGTCGACCGGATCGAGCCGCGCTCCTTCGTCCTCGAGCGGCGCACGGCCGAGGGGCGCTCGAAAATCATGGCCGCCAACGTCGATACACTCGTCACCGTCACCGCCCTCGCCGATCCGCCGCCGCGGCTCGTCACCCTCGACCAACTCTTGGCCTTTGCCGAACTGGAAAACGTCGGGGCGATGGTCGTCTTCACCAAGCCCGATCTCGCCGACCCGCCCGAACGCTCGCACCTCTTCCGACTCTACGCGGGCCTCGGATACCGCACGATCGTGGTGAATCCGAAGCGAGGCGAGAACATCGACGAATTGAGGGAGGCGATTGCCGGCAAGCATGCGCTGCTCTGCGGCGTCTCGGGTGTGGGAAAGAGCTCGATCTTCAAGGCGCTCGGCGGCGACGCGAGCGTAGGCGAGGTCTCGCGCCACGGTCTCGGCCGCCAAACGACGACCACGGCCCGTCTCTACCGCCTGGAAGGCGGCTTCCTTATAGACAGCCCCGGGGTCAATGAATTCGGCTTGGGGAAGATCGAACCGGGCGAACTGGTCGAGGGGTTCCCCGAGATGCGGGAGGCGACCGGAAAATGCCGCTTTACGGACTGCACCCACCTGCGGGAGCCGGATTGTGCGATCCAGGCCGCCGTTGCCGAGGGGCGGATCCCGGAGAGCCGCTACGCCAGCTTCCGAAAGATCTTGCTCGAGCCCACCTAACCTGGTATACTACGCCCCGTTGCCCCTCACGAGCTTGTCGAGGGACGTTTTTTAGGAGTTTTCTTTGCCGAACATCAAGGCCGCCGAGAAGTGGATGCGGCAAACCGAGAAGCGCACGACGCAGAACAAAGACGTGAAGACGCGCTTGAAGACCGTCTTCAAGAAGGCCGTGACGTCCCAGGATGGCGAGTTCGCCAAGAGCGTTGAGAGCCAGTTCGACAAAGCGGCCAAGACCGGCGTAATCCACAAGAACAAAGCCGCGCGCAAGAAGTCGCGCTTGGCCAAAGCGATGGCTCGTGCAGCCGCCGCCCCCGTCGTCGAGAAAAAATCGACCGGCGGTGCGAAAAAGAAGACGTCGCGCAAGAAGTAGCTCCGGCGTTCGAACGTA
>DASSZO010000141.1:0-13290 GCA_035702815.1 Candidatus Aquilonibacter sp.
CGCACGCCACGCGGTTGGCGTATACAGCGCAACTGCGCCCGTTACCACACCGAGCGAATACAAGACTTGTCCCCACGTGGCGTAGATCAGGGGATGCATGGCGATTGCAGGCAACGCCGTGAGCGCGAACACGATGTAGACGATCGCGACAACCAGTGAGCCTTGCCTGGCCCACCGGTCGAACTGCAACGCGAGACCGCCCGCTGTTTGCGCCGCCGCCGTGACCGCAATAAAGACCGGCATGCCGGTCCATCGCCATTGCGAGACGAGCTGTGTATGCAATACGAGACTCGCGAGACCGAGCGTCAAGACCGCGATCCCAAATACGCGCCTAGGCATGGGCTGGAAACGCCTGCAGAAGGTACGCCGTGACGGCGAGGTTTTGGCGGCCGGCGTCGTAACACCGGCCTATGCACTTCCGTCGTCTTCTTCCGGCCGCGGCGCTTCTGTTTGTCGCGAGTCTTCTTCCACTGGCGGCAACCGCTGCTTCAGAGACCGCGTATGCCACGTTTTCGGCATCCGCTACCGCCCAACATGGCCTCTTCACCATTCTGCATAAGGGCGGACGCGTCTATATCGACATCAGCGACGATCAACTCGATACGGACTATCTGGAAACGATCGTGCCGGGAAACGGCATCGGCGGCAACTTCATCGTGTGGGGAAATACCGATCACCTTCCCGCCATGCTGGTGCGGTTTGAGCGCGCAAACGACGGAATTGCGATCGTTTGGCCCAACTCGTCGTTCATCGCGCCCAACGATCCAAATGGGCAACTCGCGGTTCGAAAGAATTTCCCGCAGTCCGTCGTGGGCGTAGGCAAGATCGTAGCGGAGGGCGACGGGCACATCGTTTTCGATGCGTCGCCGCTGTTTAAAGACGTGCTCGATATGGAGCACATCATCAATGGCTCGCTCAACGCCAAGCCCGGGGAAGGCTACCACCTCGATCCCGAGCGGACGTATTTCGGCGCGACCAAGGCGTTTCCCGAGAACGTCGTGCTTCACGTCGAGCAGCTTTGGGCAACGCAGACGCCGCACATCGCGCCGGATACCGCTCCCGATTCACGCAGCCTGCAGATGGACGTCGTCTACAATTTTGCGCAACTCCCGAAAGATCATTATCGCCCGCGATATGCCGACGACCGGGTCGGGCTCTATGACGACGTCTACATGGATTTCAGCCCGTCGACCGATCTCGCCGCCGACCGGTATCGCCGGTACCTCGTCCGCTGGAACTTCGCACCCGCCGATCCGAGCAAACCGTCTCGCGCGACGCATCCCATGGTCTTTTATTTGAGCAACAGCATCCCCGTACGCTTCCGCCCCGCCGTGCGCGATGCGGTGCTTACGTGGAACCAAGCACTGGCGAAGGTCGGTATTCTCGACGCGATTCAAGTCAAAGATCAACCGAACGATCCGAGTTGGGATGCGGACGACATCCGCTATAACGTCCTGCGCTGGAATACCGAACAGCGGCCGAGCTTCGGTGCCGATTCGCAGACGCTCTTTGATCCGCGTACCGGCGAAGAGTTCCGAACCGGCGTCCTCATTTCCGCAAACGTTCCCATGAACGCTGCGCGCACCTGGCGCCAGATCATCGATCCTGTTCGATACGGGCGCAACACGGATCCGATTCCGCACGGGTTTATCCATGATGCGATCGTCGCAACGTTGCTACACGAGACCGGGCACAATCTCGGCATGCAGCACAACTTCATCGGGCACGATGCATATGCCGCAAAGCAGCTGCAAGATCCGAACTGGACGGCAACCCACGGCATCGCGACAACGGTGATGGAATATACGCCGCTCAACATCTGGCCCAAAGGCACCGGCCAAGGAGCGTACCAGCAAAAGGTGCTCGGGCCGTATGACTACTACGCTATGAAATACGCGTACGGATACATTCCGAATGCACCGACCCCCGAGGCCGAGATTCCGACGCTCGAGCGCGAAGCAGCAGCCTGGTCCAATCCGCTGTATCGCTACGCATCCGACGAAGACGTCGCGTGGAACGCCGGGCACGCCGCGGATCCGCGCGTCGAGCAGGGCGAATTGACCGACGATCAGCTCGGCTGGACGATCACCCAGCTCGGCATTTATCGCTCATTGATGGATCGCAGCGTCCAACTGCTACCTGCGCCCGGCCACGCGTACGAAGACGCGACCGGCATGTTCGCAATCAGCTTCTACCGCTATTTGGGGCTCGCCGGAAAAGCCGCGCACTTTATCGGTGGTCAATATCTCTCGCGTGCGCACCGCGGGGATCCGGGTGCGCAGCCGCCGATCGTTCCCGTTCCACTTGCAACGCAACGGCGCGCCTTCGCGATCCTCAACCAGTATTTGTTCGAAGACGCGCAACTCACCATCTCGCCCTCGGTCCTCGATAAACTGGGCTACTCCGAGTGGGCCGGCTACGGCTATGTCGGCTGGGATGGATACGGCAATCTTCCGATGTGGGCGTACGATCCGCCGGCTCGGCACGATTTTCCGTTCGTCCAAGCGATCGGCAAGAGCCAAAGCGCCGCGATCTCGTTCATGTTCTCACCGGCCGTGCTCGCGCGTCTCGAGCAAAACCCAATGCAATCGACCGGCAAAACGTTAACGTTACCGGAGCTCTTTGCCTGGATGCATGACGCAGTCTTCGGTGAACTGCGGACGAGCGGCAATATCTCGCTCTTGCGCCGCAATCTCCAGGTCATGTTCGAGTCCCAACTGATCGCGCTTGCGACCGCTCCCAAACCCGGCGCGCCCGCTGACGCGCAAGCCCAAGCGCGTGCACAGTTAGCGCGGATCGATGCCGAAGCGACGGCGAAAGCGCATCGCTCCGGCCTCAACGAGGTAACGCGCGCGCACGCACAATTGCTCGCAGCGCGCGCGCACGCCGCACTCAAACCCTAGGCAACTCGATTGTGAATACTGTACGTGATGGACAAGCTCTATCCGAACACCGAACCTTATGCTCACGGACTTCTCGACGTCGACGAGGGGCACTCAATCTATTGGGAGAGCTGCGGTAATCCAATCGGTATACCGGCACTCTACGTCCACGGTGGACCGGGCGCCGGATGCACGGCGGGGGCTCGCCGCTATTTCGATCCCCGAAAGTATCGGGCGATTCTGTTCGATCAGCGAGGGTGCGGCCGTAGCCTTCCGCTTTTAACCAATCGCCATCAGTTGACGGCCAACACAACCCAAGAGCTTATTCGCGACATGGAGCGTTTGCGCGAGCACCTTTCCATTGAAAAATGGCTCTTGCTAGGAAGCTCGTGGGGAACAACGCTCTCGCTCGCATACGCCCAAACGCACCCGGAACGCGTTCTGGGCCTGGTTCTCGCGTGCGTCACGACGACGTCGCGTCGGGAGGTAGATTGGATTACGAACGGCATAGGGCGCGTGTTTCCTAGCGAGTTTGAACGATTCGTATCGCACATTCCCGGTCAATGGAAAGACGCCCACATCGTGGACGCATACGCGGAGCTGCTCTTTGACAAGGATCCGTCGACGTGCGCCGCCGCTGCCCGGGAGTGGTGCGCCTGGGAAGACGCCCACGTCTCGCTAACCCCCGGACACACGCCAAGCCGTCGATTCAAAGATCCGGCCTTTCGCCTACGCTTTGCACGACTCGTGACGCACTACTGGCGATATGCGGCATTTCTCGAAGACGAGCAGCTAATGCGCAATGCACCGATGTTAAATGGAATTAACGGCGTTCTGATCCACGGCCGCTATGACGTCAGCAGCCCTTTGGAAACCGCTTGGCAATTACATAATGCCTGGAACAGCAGCGCACTGCAGATCGTCGACAACTCCGGTCACGGCGGCGACGGCATAGCAACTCGCATTGTGGAAGCACTTCAGCAATTTTGCTAGCACACGCGGGAACGACGGGAACGGTCGGCAAGATCGTCTTCTAAACCACCTCTTGGGTTACGGGCTCAAAGTACGCCGAGTCCAAATCGGCCATAAGTCCTTGATGCGTTGGGCGCCAGTTCATGCGTTCTTGCGTGATGGCGCTCGATGCCGCCACATCCATCGTCGCGAACATCGCGAGCCATCCCAATCGCTCTTGCGCTTCTTCCGGCGTGACGCTTTTCACCGAAACCGCCAGCTTCTCTCCAATCTTCGTCGCGATCTCGCGCATTGGGATGCCTTCTTCTCCAACCGCGTGCAAACGTGCACCGGCGGGTGCGGACTCAATCGCTAGCCGAAACAGTCGCGCAGCATCGCGGCGATGAACGGCCGCCCAACGGTTTTCGCCGCTTCCGGCGTACATCGACGCCCCGTTGTCGAGTGCTCTCTGAATCAGCGCCGGAACGAAGCCGTGATCGCCGGCATCATGAACGGTCGGCGCAAGGCGCATCGCGATCGCGCGTACGTCGCGGGACAGAAACGCGAACGCAGCCGCTTCGGAGCGGCGTGGAAACGCATCGCTCGGCACGTCATTCTCGGTCGCCCGACGGCCTTGCGCCAGAAACGCGAGCCCGGACGTGACGACGAGCGGACGCCCGCTATCCACGAGCGTTTCGCCGATCGCGGCAATCGCCGCGCGATCGGCTTCAGCCGAAGCGACGAAGTTCGAGAAATCGTGAATGAAGGCGAGATGGATCACGCCATCGGCGTCGCGCGCACCGGCGCGCAGCGAGTCGAGATCCTCGAGAGCACCGCGATGCACCGTCGCGCCCGCTCGCTCCACCTTCGCGGCACCCTCGTCCGAACGCGCGAGGCCAACGACATCGTGGCCGCCGGCGATCAATTCCTCGACGACGGCGGTGCCTACGAACCCGGTTGCACCCGTAATAAATACACGCATTGTTCTACTCCTTGTATGATTGAGATCGAGTATGCGTGAATCACTCCATGGTATGAAGGCCCCCAGTTATACCGGTATGGCGACTACCCTGATACGACCCGACGTTCGCGACGACAACGCGCTCGGCCGATTCCTCAAAGATTGTCGCGCTCGGCTCGATCCGTCCGAATTCGGCATTCGCTCGACGCGCCGCCGTACGCCCGGGCTGCGGCGCGAGGAAGTGGCGCAGCGCGCCGACGTCAGTGCGACCTGGTATACCTGGCTCGAGCAGGGGCGCGGAGGCGTGCCCTCGGCAGACGTTCTCGACCGCATCGCGCACGCGCTCGCGCTCACTCCGGTCGAACGCGAGCACCTGTTTTTGCTCGCGCAGCGTCGTCCGCCGGAAGTCCGTTATGATGCAACGACTACGGTGTCCGAGCGCTTGCAACGCGTGCTGGACGGCATGGAGCTCATGCCGGCGATCATCCGAACGTCGACGTGGGATGTGCTCGCGTGGAATCGCGCCGCCGTTGCGGTTTTTGGCGACTATTCGCAACTGCCGCCCGCGGAGCGCAATCTCTTGCGCCTGATCTTCACCTCGAAGTATGTCCGCGCGCAGAGCGAGCATTGGGAAAGCTATGCACGCCTCGCGGTCGCCGCCGTGCGCGCCGATGCTGCGCGCGCCGGTGCCTGGAACGAGCTGCAGATCCTCGTTGACGAACTCGCCGCGGCCAGTCCCGCCTTCGCGGCGATCTGGAACGAGAACGAAGTGCGCGAGCACGGCGAAGGGACCAAGAAGATCGAGCACCCCGCCGTCGGAGTCATCGCGCTGGACTACTCGTCGCTCGCCGTCGACGGTCAACCGAATCTCCAGATGGTCATTTTCTCGCCAGCCGGGCCTGAGGACCGCGACCGAATTCGTCGCTTGCTGTCGCCTACCTGATTTTGGGTATGTCGCCGCCCCATGGCGGCATGGTGCACTACGACCATGAGGTCAGAACGGCAAACGGTCCTCTTGCACTTCAGCCGCCGCGGCGAGGGTCAGGCCGATAGCGAGTGTGTCCCGTGGCCGCCCGCGGAGGTGACGCTCGCGGACGTATCCTTCGACGGCGAGCGGCTCGAGATCAACGTGAGCCTCACCGAGGATGCGCTGAGCTTTAGGGGATCATTCCAAATCCCGCTGGGGCAAATCGCGCGCGTTGACGTTGTCGCCGGCGACTGCGTCGTCATCCAAACCTTTGGCCTCTACGTGCCCCGTCTGATTGTGCGCGCCTCGTCGCGAGACGATGCCTTCGCCCTCTCCGAGCGTATCCGCGCCGAAGCGCAACTGCGCTGACGTCAGACCCGCTGGGTCGTCCACGCCGCTTCGGCTTCGCCTTTCACTTGCGCGAGCAACGCCCGGCGGATGATCGCCATGCCGGGCGACAACAGTGCCCAATAACGGCGGAAGCGCGCGCGACTGACCGGATCGGTCGTTTGCACCCTGGTTTCGGTTCGTAGTTCGCAGTGCTCCGACGACACCTCATCTACGCGTAACGACAGCGCGATCTTGGCATACCCCGGCTCGTGGAACGACTCGAATTCGTCGGCCGGCAGCGGACGAAAGCGCGTATTAGCTTCCCACGGTTTCGTGACGGTTCCGAGGACGATCTCCTTGCCGGCCTCGATCGAGAGCACACCCCACCCAAGCGATGTCAATTTCTCGAACGGTAATGCCGCCGGTTCGTGCAGCTCGGGCTTCGCGCGCATGACCAAACCGCGTGCGGCGAGCAAGAATCGTACAATCGGCGAACGTTCGAAATCGCTCAAACGAATCGCTGAAAACGTAACGCGCGCGGGTGCATGCACGAGCGTCGCATGCGTAAGTCGCACTTCGAAATTCTGCATGAAGCGATCCAACAACGCATCGGGTTCCTTCGTACCGCTAGCCGACCCGTAGCGCGCCCACGTCGACAGTGCATACGCAAGATATGCCGCGCCGGCGATTGCGCCCGCCGCGGCAATCGTTGCGCCGGCTATCGATAGGCGGCGTTCGTGAAGCGACCCGTCCCTGCGCGCCAATCGCTCCATTCGCTTGAACCACCGCTTCGCTTGCGCATCCTTCGCTTCACCGACCGATCCGATCATCGTCGCGTAGACCGGCGCGATGCCGGCAAACCCGAAGAGGCGTTTGAGTAGGCGCACCGCGTGAGCGCCCATCAGCATCCTATACATCGGCGCCGGCATGCCCATCGTCACGACGATGCGCAGCGATTTTCCCCGCAGCAGCGGCTTGGGAAATCCGAACGGGCCGCCGCCGTAGTCAATCGCGAAGCCGGGACGAAGGGTCTGTTCGAGATACGCCTTCAACAGCGACGGAACGTCCGACATCCACAGCGGAAAGAACACCACGATGTGATCCGCCCACGCAAGATCGATTTGCGTGCTCGAAATAACCTCCGGCGCTTCCCCTTGGTAAAAGTCCCGCGGATCGCGCATGAGCGGGAATTCCAGTTTCGCGACCTCGATTCGGCGCACGGTGTGACCCGCTTCTTGCGCGGCAGCAGCATAGCGGTCAGCTAGGGCATGATTGAGGTGTGGCGCAGGATCCGGGTGCCCATCGACGATGGTGATATTCATGCGACGAGCGTAGCGGACGCCAAGGAACGCGCCGGGAAGATACCGCGATGCCGGTCCCCGATCGCTTCTCAACTCCGCGGTTACATGCGCGCCGCGCGACCGCCGACGACATCGAGTACGTCTACGAGGTCGATTCCGATCCGCAGATGTTTCCGTGGCTCAGCGGAACGTCCAGCACACGCTCTGAGTCGGAGGCGCGCTTGCGCCGATGGCTCGACGAAGAACGGCGATCGGGCTTCGGGTTTTGGCTTTTCTTCGACGGCGACACGGTGATCGGTCACGGCGGCCTGTTCACCTCGGCTCGCGAGCCGGGCTCCTTCGAATTGGGATACGCCATCGTACCGAAGGCGTGGGGATCAGGGTACGCGACGGAAATGGCGAGCGCGCTCATGGCGCTTGCAAAAGCCGCACATCTGGAAAACGTGATCGCCGTCACGCGCCGAACGAACGAGCGCTCGCAACGCGTCCTCGAAAAGATCGGCTTTCGCTACGACCGCGAAGTCGTCGCCGACGGCGGCTCCTATCTACGATACGTCCGCGTCTAGCCCGACGCTCGTTGCTACAGCCGGACGGGCCGCTCGTCCACGCGCACGCGAAAGAGAGCGAACGGCGTCTGCTGCAGTTGCTTGCCGTCGTTGAATTTTGCTTGGCGGTTGAGCTGATTCGCCGTCACGTACAAGTAGCCGTCATGCAAAACGATTGTATCGGGCCACAGCAGTGACGGATCGTGGACGACGGTGGAGTACGTGCCGTCGGGCTTGCGACAGAGCACCGCGTTGTGCTCGTAGTTCGTCGTGTAAACGTTTCCGGCCGCATCCTCACCGAGGCCGTCGGAAACACCACGTTCGCCCAGGTCTTCCACTGCCGCCGCAACTTCGTCGTCGGTTGCGGCCGGGTCGATCAACACGTCCGCCGGAATGCAGAACAGCCGCCGCCCGGCGTTGGGACCGTAGTAGATCTTGTCACCGTTCGGAGAAATCGCAATGCCGTCGACGCCGGTCTTGTTGGGCTTGGGCGGCTGACCTTGCTTGTGATCGACGAACGGACGTCCTTCGACGACGCCGAGAAATCGATCGTCTGCCTTTACCGACGGGTGATTTGCAAGACGACGGCGGGCCGTTCCGGTCTTGAGATCGACGACGATGAGCCCGTTGCTGCTCTTTTCGCCTGAATCCGTGATGTACGCAAAGCCTTCATCGCCGCGCGACAGATCGATACGCAGATCATTAAGGAAGGTGTGCTCGTCCACGGCAGGCGGCCCGAAGCTGATGCGCTTTACGATCGCGTTGCTCTCGAGATCGATGCAGACGAGCTTGGCCTGGCCCGGTTTGATCGGGCCGAAATCGATGCTCGCATTATCGAGCACCCACAGGCGGTCTTTCTTGTCGATGACGATGCCTTGCGTCGAGATGAATTCCTCGCTTAGGAACGGTCGTTCTTGTCCATCGACTATTTCACCGAGCGTGAACTCGACGGGGATCTCCCAGCGAGGATACGTGACGAACGTTCTCCCCTTTGTGGAGATCGCAAAGCCGACGGGCATCTGCTTGTTAAAGGCGTGAACGAGTTCGAGTTCGCCGACAGGGCGATCTACGGGAAGCTGCATCGTCATGCCAGCCTCGTGCCCGGCGCGCGCCCGGCACTAAACGTTTATTTGATTTCGATCTTCTCCGCGCCGTCCCACACCGTGCCCGGCTTTTCGTGCATCACGGTCAGCGTGCAGCTATCGCGGAAATGCGCGGCGACGGTATCGTGCGGATTGAGCGATGCGACGCGCGTGACCGTTTTTTGCGCGCTCAAGAACAGACCTTTGCGAAACTCTGCGACGCCGCTGCTGAACAAGTCGATCGAATTGAGTTTGTGATCGCGAAGCTCGATCGGATCGTTGTCAAAGCACTCGTAGATTTCCACGCTACGCGTCTTGCCTTTCGCTTTAACAGCTCCCAACTGCCGCAGATGGAACCCGTGCCCCTCAGGAAGTTTGTCGACCACCGACTTACTCACCAGCAACGACACGCCGAATACCTTCGTCAGCCCTTCGATACGCGATGCAACGTTGACCGCGTCGGCGATAACGGTCGTTTGCATCCGCTCTTCTTCGCCGATCGTGCCGAGGATCAACGAACCATGATGCAAGCCGATGCCGATTCGAATCGGAGCGTAGCCGGCGCTCTTGCGTCCCTTATTGTACGCAACCAGGGCGTTTTGCAGTTCGACGGCGGCCTTGAGCGCATCGAGCGGCTCGCTGGGGAAGAGCGCCATGATCGCATCCCCGATGTACTTGTCGATGAATCCATGGTTCGCGCGAATGATGGGCGTCGCGCGCTTGAGATAGGAGTTCAGAAACGCGAAGTTATCCGAAGGCGTCATTGCCTCGGAAAGCGCCGTAAAGTCGCGGATGTCGCTAAAAAAGACGGTCATGTCGCGCGCCACTTGATCGCCGAGGCGAACGTCGGCGATCGTGTCGCGTCCGAGATACTTGAGGAACTCCCGCGGCACGAATTTTCCCGAAGCGTTCGAGTACAGCTCGATGACGGCCGTTTCGTTCACGTCCGGCTTTGCCGTGCGCAGGCGAATCGTAAATTCACGCAACTGCTTGCGATGTAAGCAGAGCTCGATACGGCGCGTAACGATCAACGCGTTGTCGGGATCGAATGGCGTCGTAATGTAGTCTTCCGCGCCGCGCTGCAAGCACGCTTGCATCCGTTCGTTCGCGGTGGGCGGTGCGGTGACGATGACCGGAACCCGGCTCGTCTTTCCATTTTGCGGTTGGGCGGCTTTGAGCACGTTGAAAACATCGTTGCTCGACATCATAACGTCGAGGAGAACGAGATCGATTTCTCGTGCTGTGACCATTTCCAACGCGCGAGCAGGCGAAGCTTCTTGCAGTTCGGTGTAGCCTGCACCGCGCAGGACGGTCTCCAACGTGCGAAAGTCCGTCTCCGAACCACCCACACGAAGGATCCGCGCAGTGTGCACTGGATGCCCTCCGCTTGGCCGTGTTGGACCCAATACGAGCGTCCACCCGGCTCCTTTACAGCAGCTTTACATGAGATCGCTGTTCGTGGGTACACGGTGGTCGGAAGGAGAGCGAATTGAATGACGACCCAAGGTAGCAACTTCGGCAATAACTTTGAAGGCGGGGTGTATTACGACCGGACGAGCGCAGAAAGCGCGGTAAACCGGCTGCACGATATGGGGTACGACCGTAACGACATCAGCGTGATGTCGAAGGATCCCGATCGGGCGCGTGCCTTCGCAGAAGACACTGGAACCAAGGCGCCGGAAGGCACGGTGACCGGCGGCGTCATCGGCGGTGCGTTGGGCGCGATTATCGCCGGCCTTACGGCGACGGGCAGTATCGCCGCGATCGCCGGGACCGGAGGTGCCGCGGCGCCACTCGTCGCCGGACCGCTTGCCGCTGCGCTTGCAGGCCTGGGCGGCGGCGGACTGATCGGCGGCATTATCGGCGCGCTCGTCGGCGCCGGCATTCCCGAAGATCGTGCCAAGGAGTACGAAGAGGGACTCAATCGCGGCGGTATGCTCATCGGCGTGAATCCGCGCGAGGAGCATCGCCAACAGGTGCGCGATTATTTCTCGTCCAGCCGTGCGCCGCGCACGGAACGCGGTGACATCGACCGCTCGTCAACCGGAACGACAAGCGAGGTGCGCGGAACTTCATCGTCGATCGATGTTTAGCTCGCAAGACGATTTGGAATAGATCAATCGTCAAGTGAAATCAAAGGTTAGTCCAATGGCGTAGCAAGACAAACGGAGCCGGTTTTACCGGCTCCGTTTCTATTTTGGGTAGGAACGAACGCATGAGAGTTTCCGCGTTGATTGCCGTCGCCTTACTGGTTGCCGTTTCGGCGTGTTCGAACAACGGGTCGTCGCAACCGTCGCCGTCGCCGTCAGGAACGGGCCAGACCGACCCCAACAATTGGCCGAGCTACAATCGCGATTTGGACAGCACGCGATTCTCCCCGCTCTCCGACATTACGCCGGCAACGGCGCCGAAACTCAAAAAGACCTGCTCCGTTCCCCTCACGGAAGTCGGCGCGCTGCAAGCGTCACCCCTGGCAATCGACGGGAAACTGTACGTTACGACCGCGCGCGATACGTATGCGATCGACGGGACGAACTGCCGGATGCTCTGGACAAACACCTACTCACCGAAGGGGCCCCAGCCGTTCCCAGTCGATCGCGGTCTTGCCTGGGACGGCGGCACGCGATTGGTCCGCGGAGAGCCCGACGGCCATCTCATCGCCATCGATCTCAATACCGGTAAGACCCTGTGGGACGTCGCGCCGGCAAGCGGTGCAAAGGGCGAATTTCTTAGTTCCGCGCCGATCTTCTACGACGGCACGATCTTCATCGGTACCGCCGGATCCGACTGGGGCGTCAAAGGGCGCATGATGGCATTCGACGTGACGAACGGAAAGCAGAAGTGGACCTTCACCACGATCGCTAGCGGCAACGATCCCAACGCGAAATCGTGGGGGAGCGTGCGCGCCGCGGATACCGGCGGCGGCGGCATGTGGACTTCCTACTCGCTCGACCCGCAAACCGATGAGCTCTACGTCTCGGTTGGAAATCCAGCGCCGGACTTCGCATCGTCCTATCGACCCGGCGCGAATCTCTATACCGATTCCGAAGTCGTACTCGACCCCGCAACCGGCAGGATGAAATGGTACTATCAAGCGCTTCCCCACGACGTTCACGATTGGGATTTGGCGACGGCAGCGGCACTCGCGACGACGAGCGACGGCAAGAGTATTGCGGCGGTCGCGAGTAAGGACGGCAATCTCTACGGAATCGACCGCACGTCACATAAGCTCCTGTGGCACACGCCGGAAGTCCGCATGCTCAACACCACCAAGCCCGCGACGATTGCGGGAACGCGCATCTGTCCGGGAGTGCTGGGCGGATCCGAATGGAACGGCGCTGCGTGGGATGCAAAGAATCAACACTTCATCACCCCAATGGACGATTGGTGCGCGACGCTCAAACTCGGCACGACGCGCTACATTCCCGGCCAGTTCTTCTTCGGCGGTTCGTACGTCGGCGAACCCTTTAGCGCAGCGCGCGGAACGCTGACGGCGACGGATGCAAACGGCAAGATCGTGTGGCAGTATAAAGCGCATGCGCCGATGCTCGCGGGCGTCACGCCGACGGCGGGCGGTGTAACGCTGACCGGCGACATGAGCGGGAACTTTCTCGTCTTCGATAGCGCCAACGGCAAGCTGCTCTTCAAAGATCACACGCAAGGCTCGATCGCCGGCGGTGTTATTACGTACGGCGCATCGGGCCGTCAATACGTTGCGTTAACGTCGGGGAATATCTCGCGCCTAACCTGGGGCGCACAGGGCAAGCCGTCGATCTTCATCTACTCGCTATGATCGAACTCGCCGCGTGCGTCGCGTTGCACGCATTTACTCCCGCGCTCGCCGAACAGGCCGCGCGGGAAGGTGCCGCAATGGCCGATGCACACGACGCATACGGGGTGCGGCCCTGGTTGATCTATCAATCGAAGGATCCTTTACGCGCGGTCCATGGCAAGGCCGGTGTCGATGCGATCGTGATTGAGACACCATACGAACGCGTTCGCTATTACGCGTACCTGCATCGTCTTCAGGGCGATAGCCTCTCACATGCCCTTGAGATGCAGCTCTACGAGCAAGCGCGCGACCGCCTCGGCTTCGTGGTATACGCGCACAGTAAAGCCGCGACGGACCAGCACTTCCTTTCGCACTTTTCGCGAGCTCTGCTGACGTCGCCGTCGGGTATCGCGCGCTCGGGCCGCCGCGCCATTTTCGGGCCGTCGAGCGATTTTTACGATGTTGGAACGTTTCGGGAGCAACGGTGGGTCGGCTCGCT
>DASSZO010000150.1:0-8515 GCA_035702815.1 Candidatus Aquilonibacter sp.
GAGTACTCGTTGTCGTCGTCGGCGATTCCGCTCGTAAAGACGGCGATCACGCCGTATCTGCCGCCGGGCGGCAAAGGCGGAATCGGCACGCCGACAACCGATGGCGCGATCGTCACGATGAGCGACGGATATAACCGGTGCGAGTCGTCCGACGTCTGCACGCAGAGCGACCTCGAGTGCTTCAGCCTGGGCGCCTCGGCGCCGTTTGCAAAAATCACCGCGACGAATTCCGCGATCTACGGCTATGCCGCGTTCGCCAAAGGCGTCGGCTTTATCGGGGTGGATAACGGCGCGACCGACGGCCTTGCGCCCAACGGCACCCCCGTGCTTCCCGAGTTCGTCGCGTTTGACGACAACTGCCATGTGGTGTGGAAGGCCAACCAGGCCGACGTCAAGGGATTTTTCTATGGCGGCCCTGCCGTCGTGTCGAGCGGTGTCTATGCGATCGACAACGCCGGGAACGTCTACGCCTGGAAGCTGCCGTATCAAATGGGCCCCGCAGCCCGCATGCGGCCTTCCCAGCGCTTGCGTCAGACGCGGCGGTCGCTGCTGCGCTCGACGCACTACCTGCGCCGCGGGCGATTGTAAAGGCTGCGTGAAGCCGGCCAAGCAGGGGTTAAGTCGAGTATCCGGCGAGACGATATCTTGATCGTGCGGAAGTTCATCTCACGCTGGACGCTCCTCGGAGCGCTCGCGATCGCAACGCTGGTCGGCATCGAGCACCGTCTCACGGCGCTGCCGCCTACCCCGCCGCACCCGCCGACGATGGTGTCGGCCGAAACCTTCTCCCTGCAGTAGCTCCGCAGCGCGCTAGTGCGCTTCGTGATGGCGAATCTTGAGCGCCAGGATCGATAGGTTCAGCCCGAGCGTTACGCCGTTGGCAAGAACGATCGCTTCCGAGTGAATCTGGAGGCCGTAGAGCAGCCAGAGCGCCACCCCGGCGATGAACGTGAGCAGGGCCCCGTACGAAATGTCACGAGCCGAACGGGTGCGCCAGATACGGAGCATCTGCGGAAGAAACGAGACGGTCGTAAGCGCTCCGGCGGCAAGCCCGATGATTTCCACGCTGCCGTAGTACGAGAGCCTACTTGGCCGCCCTGCCGTCAAGTGGAGACCTCTTCCTTGGACGTCGATAAGCGCTATAGACCATGTTGAGTGACTGGTACAAAAAAGAGCGGGCGCGTAAAGCAGCCCCGAAGCTTCTCATTTGGACCGCCGGGGCGCCCGTCGTCGGCGTTATCTGCGTGCTCGCGGCGCGTTGGGCCATCGCGTCTGCAAACGATTTTCTCAGCGCCGATCAATCGAACTTCATGGTGGCGACGCTGCTGATGATCGCCGTGCCGGCATTCGTCTTTTCCGGCTATTCCGCGTTGAAGCTCAGTCGCTTGATCGCGGATTCAAAGCTGTCGTTTTTGTCGATTTTTAGCCGCACCGACGACGAGCGCTAAGGCGCGCACGTCGCGCTGGGTTTCGGGCTCGGCGGCGTAGCCAAGCGCGGATCGGGCGCGGTATCCGGGAAGGTGAAGTCGGAAAACGTCGTCGTCGCCGTCACTTTGAACGTGCTGACGAAGACGTGTTGCGTTGCGCTCCACACCGCTTTGGTTGCAACCCAATGTCCTTGCACCATTCCGTAATCGAAGGCGAGCGTTTCGTCGCGGCCGACGAAGGCGAACGCAACGTGCGACGGCAGCTGCGTCGCCGGATCTTCCACCACGTCGACCGGATAAAAATTTCCGTCGCGTAATCGCGGCGACGGCTCCATGATCAAATGCACGAGCGCGTCGGTAGAATCGGGCGCATAACGCGGCGCCCACTGGCTGAAATAGGGAACCTGCAAATCGACGCTCGGATCGGGATCGGGCATCTTGAGGTACCAGAGCGCGCCCGGTACGAAGGTGATATCGACCGCTTTGAGATTTGCAAACCAGCAGTATTGAAACTGCGAGAAAAGATCGATGTACGGGAGGATCGGAAACGCCTCGCCGACTCGCTCGGCGCCTTGCGGCAGGTCGTGCATGACCGCATAGTCGTCGGCCACGCGCAACGCTACCGACCGGTTGATATCGCGATGCTGGCCATTGCCCACGATGTGACTGTCCTCGACGTACGTCATGTATCTGGGCGGGTTTGCGCTAAACGCCGCGTTCGTGCGGTTGATGAGTCCGGCGAGGGCGAGGTCGGCTCCGATCATGGCCCGAAGGTTTTGCCCAATGATCGAAGAGCTTCCCGCGTCCCTCGTTGCGCGCGTCGTCGAATTGCGGCGAGCGATCCACCGTCATCCCGAGCTCGGGTTTGAAGAAGAACGAACGAGCGCGCTGGTGGAGGCGGAACTCGATGCCCTTGGGATTCCGCATCGGCGCGTCGCGAAGACGGGCGTGGTCGGCGTCATTACGGGTGCGAAGCCGGGACGCGTTGCCGGGCTCCGGGCCGACATGGACGCGTTACCGATCACCGAGCGCACCGGCCTTCCCTACGCGAGTGAGGTCGACGGGAAGATGCACGCATGCGGCCATGACGCGCATACCGCGATGCTGCTCGGCGCAGCGCACGTGTTGCATGCGACGCGCGATTCATTTGCCGGAACGGCCGTGTTGTTGTTTCAACCGGCGGAGGAAGGCCCGGGCGGCGCCGAACCGATGATCGCCGAGGGCGCACTGGACGATCCGAAAGTCGATGCGGTGACGATGCTGCACGTCGATCCGCGCATCGGTCCGGGCGAGATCAGCATTACGCCGGGGCCGGTTAACGCATCGGCCGACGAACTCTACATCACCGTACGCGGAAAAGGCGGCCACGGTGCCTATCCGCACACCGCGGTAGACGCGATTCCGGCGGCGAGCGCCATCGTGCTTGCGCTTCAAAATATCGCGGCGCGCGAAACCGATCCGCTCAAAAGCGTCGTCGTCACAATCGGCACGATCGCCGGCGGATATCGCAATAATGTGATCGCCGACGAGGTGAAGATGTCGGGCACGTTGCGCGCGCACGATCCGCAGATTCGCGACGGTTTGGATGCGCGGGTGCGACGCATCGTCGACAACGTCGCCGCCGCGTATGGCGCGAGCGCGGAGGTTACGATCGTGCGCGGCTATCCGCCCGTGGTCAACAACGAACGGCTCGCCGAAGCGTTCGCGCAGATGATGCACGCGCGCGGCGACATTCGCGTCGAGCGTCTTGCACCGACGATGGGCGGGGAAGACTTCGCGTATTTTGCGCAGCGCGTGCCGGGCGTCCACGTTCGTCTCGGGATTCGCAGCGAAGCCGCGAAGTCGATCTATCCGGGGCACAGCGCGGAGTTCCGCATCGACGAAGCGGCGCTTCCGGTCGGCGTCGCCACGCTCGTCGCATTTGCCCGCGGAGTCGGAAGCGGGCAACTGAGCTAGCGCTCGAAACGCTACTAATAGTATCGCCTTTTGTAGCAGGCACTATTAGTAGTATGCCGAAGCAGAACGCCCATGGCTATCATGACCGATTCCCTGGCCACGGGACGTTCGGTCCCCACGCCGCGGTCGTACAGCGCGAGCCTTGACATCGATTCCCCCGTTGAAGATGCCTTTGCCTTGCTTTGTGCCGTGGAAAAGTGGCCCGTGTGGCTGTCGTGCATCCGCAGCGCGAACGCGGTCGAACCGGCGGCGCCGCTCGCGCTCGGAAGTGAAGTGCTCATTCGTTCCACGCTTCCCGGCGACGAAGAGCAGCTCTACGAAGTCGATCAGTTTATCGCGAACTATCATCTTTCGCTGGTCGGCGCCTATTCGGTGCGCCGGCGGATCGATTTTCGAATCGAGCGCAAGACGTCACGCGCGCGCATTCACGTGAAGCTGACGTACCCGGCGTACGGCGGACGGGTCGGTTCGCTGGTCGACTCGTGGCGGAACGGCCGCAAGCTCGAACGCATCCTCGACGACGCGCTCGTGCACTTCAAGGGACTCGTCGAGTACCGCACCTCCGACGCCGCCCTCGGCGACTTCTAGCTGCCTTGGCAGTCGTTGACCGCGAGTGCTAGCTTTGGTATAAAGAAAGCCGATATGCCGCTCTACGATTACCGCTGCGCCGCCTGTGGCAAGACCACCGAAATCCGCCACGGCTTCAACGACTCCCACACCGACCCGTGCCCCGAATGTGGCGGCGCGATGAGCCGTGTGTTCAATCCCGCGCCGATCGTATTCAAGGGGTCCGGCTTCTACATCACCGACTCGCGATCGGGCGGATCGGGCGGATCGAGCGAGTCGTCCTCCTCGTCGAGCGACTCCGCGGCCTAACACCATGACCTGGGCGGTGTGGGTCTTGCTGATCTGTGCCGCCGTTGCGCTCGTGTTCGTGGCGTACGGCGCCGCGCGCGCGGCGCTCGCTGCGCGCGTTGTGAAAGCCCACGTCGACCGAGTGCAAAGTGCGACCGTCATCGCGGACGCGGCGGAGGCGCAAGTCTACGCCCAGCGCATCAATGACGACCTTGCCCAAGTCGAAGGCCTGCTGGCACGTGCAAATGCGGCGATCGCGACGATCAATCAGGGCCTGCACGACCTTCGCATTCCGGAAGCTATCGCGGCGCTGCGTACGGCAGGCGCCGCGATTCGTTTACTGCTGAGCGGGCGCTAGGGCGCCGGTTCCTCGTCGCTGCCGCCTTCGGGCGGTTCCCATTGCCAGCCGAACGCGGCTGGGTTTTCTGCTTCCGGCACCGCAAACGGGACGCCGAAGGGCGACGCTGCCGGCGGCGGCTCTGCAGCCGGTACGGGAGGCGTCGGGGTGCCGAACGGTAGTCCCGGAACGCCGAATCCCGGTGCCGGCGTGTCGGTCGAGGGACCGAAGCCCGTCGGGCCGGGCGCTGGGCCGGGCGTCGGGGCCGGCGCCGGTGGCGCTGGCTGCGGAGCGGGCGGCGGCGCGGGTGCGGCTGCCGCGGGGGCTGGAGCCGTGATCGTCTCGGGCGGTGTCACCGGAACGTCGACCGGCGGGAATGCATAGCCGCCCTCTTCGGAAATCTCGCTGCGCGTTTTGGCCGCCGCGATGGCCTTTGACGGCTTCGCCGTGATCGACGTCGTCGGGCGCTGCGTAAACGTCGGCAGCACGAGTTCACCGGCAGCCGCGCCGACTAAGACGTAGCGCGGCGGCGGCAACATCGACGCGTCGGAGCGCTTGGCGATCTGCCGCAACTCATCGAGATACTGCGGCGGCGCGTCTTCGATCTCGATCGTGCGCAGCATCAGTTCGACCGTGTCGTACAGGTACTCGCGCGGCGGAACCTTCGCAAACGCAAAGACGTGCTGCGATACGTCCGCTTTCACCGACTGCAGCAGCTTTTTCCAGTACTCGAGCGGCTGATAGTACTCGAATTGTCCGAGCTCGCGCTTGGCTTGCGAGTAGAGCAGCGCGATGCGTTTGCCTAACGGATCGGCCGGCGGCGCCGGTTCCACTACCGCCACGCGGCGCGCAACGCGCGCGAGTTCCGCGAGCACCTGCGCGTGAAAAAACGGGTCGATTTCGTGCAGATAATGAAACGCGATCGCGAGATCGTAGCTGTTGTCTTTGGCGGGAATGACCGAGGTGCTTCCGCGTAACAGCTTGGTGCCTAGGCGGCTGTAGTCGTTGATGACGCTTTGGCGATGTTCGATGACCGTGACGTCGGCGCCCGATGCCAGCGCACGTTTGGCATACGCGCCTTCGGGGCCGTAACCGCACAACAGGACCTTGCTCTGCGGCTCGATCGCCAGAGCTTCCCAAATAAGGGTGTCGATATACCGTGCTTCGATTTCGAACTCGTCGACGGTATAGACCAGCTGATCCTTCACCCGCGTTGTACACTCCGTAGCGTCTCTAAAAACGCCGGAAAACTGACGTCGATGCTGGCATCGCTATCGATGCCCAGAGGTCCGGCGCCGGCAGCGAGAACCGCCGTTGCCATCGCAATGCGGTGATCGTCGTGCGTTGCAACCACTGCGCCGGTTCCCTTCGGCGTACCGCCCTGGATCACCAGCCCATTGGCTGCGACGTCCACGCCGATACCCGCAGCCCCGAGAAGACGCTCGATGGCCGCCACCCGGTCCGACTCCTTGGTTCGCAGTTCTCGAATGCCCGTGATCTTCGTATGTCCGCTTGCGAATGCGGCAGCGACGGCGAGCAGCGGGATCTCATCGATCGCACGCAACGCGAGATCCGCGTCGATCGTCATTCCGGTTAACGGAGCGTGACGAACGACGATCGTTGCAACCGGCTCGCCCGACTGCTCGCGTTCGTCTTGCACGGTGATGTCGGCGCCCATCGCGACGAGGGCCGCAAGAAGTCCCGTGCGGCGCGGATTGACGCCGACGTTTTTGATGCGTAGCTCGCTTCCCGGAGAAATCGATGCCGCGACGATAAAGAACGCGGCCGAAGAAAAGTCGCCCGCGACGTCGATCGCCGAGGTTTTCGTGATGCCGCCGCGCAGCGCGATGTCGCGTTCGTCCCATGTTACATCGGCGCCGAGATACTGTAAGAGCCGCTCGGTATGATCGCGCGAGCCTTTATCGCCGGTGATCGTGACGGGCGTTTGCGAGAAGAGGCCGGCAAAGAGCAGCGCGGATTTGATTTGCGCCGACGGTGTGATCAGGATGAAACGCGTGGTTTCGATCTGCGGCGTGCCCGCAATCGACAGCGGCAGCATTCCGTCGGTGGTCTCGATCTTGGCGCCGAGTGCACGCAGTTGCGCAGCAACGGGCTCCATCGGCCGCTTGCGCAGCGAAGCATCGCCGTCAAAGCGCGCGCGCAAATCGGCGCCGGCGCAGACGCCCAGCAGCATGCGGGCGGTCGAGCCGGAGTTCATGCAATCCAATTCGCCCATCGGTTCGCGCAGCCGTCCGCCGTGGACGCGAAGCGCCGAACCGTCGCCGTCGACGCGGGCCCCGAGCGCGACAAGCGCCTCGAGGGTCGCGCGAACGTCGCGGCCGGGATTGAGTCCGCGGATCTCGATCGGCGCGGGCGACGCTGCCGCCGCGATGAGGGCGCGGTGCGAAATGGATTTGTCGCCTGGGACGACGATCGTGCCGGTCAGAGGCCCCGGCCGGAAGCTGCGAGCGGGTTGGGTGAGTTCGGGCATGTCAGTACCCCAATGGTATTCGGCCGCCGGAAACCCTGTTGACACAAATTAGGAGCACCTAATAATATGCCGTGGTGAGCCTAATTGCTTCGGTCTTCGGAATCGCCCTGTTTGCTCGGCAGTACGGCGTGTCGTGCCAGAAATGCCACACCGTGATTCCGCATCTCAACGAGTTCGGGGGCCACTTCCTGGCATCGGGGGATCGCATTCCGGGGATTTCCAGCGGACCGGGCTTGCCGCTCGCGGCAAAGGTCAATCTCGTCGATTCCAGCGCGGATCAGGGATCGGGCGACGGCGGCGCCGGACTGCCGAGGGCGATCGTCGATGAGATCGAGGCGTTCACCGCGGGCACCATTGGAGCGCGTGCAAGTTTTTTTGCCGAGCAATACGTGCTCGACGGCGGTGTGGCCGGCGCGCTGCGCGAGGCGTGGGTTAGCGACCGCGTGAATCCGTGGAGTGCGCGGGTCCCCCTGTACGTGGAGGCCGGATCGTTCACCCTGCCGCTTCCAGTCGATCCCGAGACGTTCCGTGAAACAGCGCAGCACTACGCGGTCTTCGATCAAACGGTCGCTAACAACCCGTTCAATTTTTTCGATCCGCAGTATGGCGTGAAAGCGACAATCGGCAACACGCTGCGCGGAGTCAGCGCGCAAGTCTACGCGCGACGCGATACGATGGCGTTCGTTAGCGACGCAATCGGCCCCATCACGGCCGGCATCTATCACTACCGCGGGGTGCGCCCCGACATTCCCGGACGCGATGACCGGTTTGAACGCACCGGATACAGTGTCGTGATCGACGCGGGAAAGTGGACGAGCGAGTCGGTGCTGCAAACCGGCTGGGACTCGAGCGCTGCGGGGTGCGGCGTTGCATCGAGCGGCGGCTTCACGCAACTGCGCTACGCGTTCGATCGGCGGTTCTTCGCGATCGCGCGGTATGAAGGCGTGGATCAAGATGGCGGCAACGGCTTCGCTCGTGACGGCGTCGTTGGGGTGGGGTACGCTCCGCAGCGCAACGCTCGCATGACGCTCGAGGACGTTCTCGTTACGCAGCCGCGCACGACCAACACGATGAACCTCCAAGTGACGGTGGGAATATGATCGCATCCGTTCTCGCGATACTGCTTGCGATCGATCCGACGCATTCGAGCGCGCGGTTTTCGGTCGAGCACGTCTTTGTGCAACACGTTGAGGGTAGTGTGCCGATCCTACGGGGTACGGTCGACGTGCCGGCTGGAAGTCTTATTCCAAGGCGGGTCAGCGCGCAGCTTGACGCCGCGCAACTGCGAACGGATGATCCCGATCGGGACGATGCACTGCGTTCCGCCGAGTGGTTCGATACGGCCCGATTTCCCACATGGAGCTTCGTGAGCACGGCCATCGTACCTGACGCCCGCGGAATACGGATCGACGGGATGCTGACGGTTCACGGTGTCACGCAGCCGGAAAC
>DASSZO010000240.1:0-2828 GCA_035702815.1 Candidatus Aquilonibacter sp.
GGGCACCGACGACGGACTCGTATGGATCACACGCGACCACGGCGCGCATTGGAAGAACGTAACGCCGCCGTCGCTGACGCCATGGAGTAAGATCTCGCAGATCGATGCCTCGCGCTTCGACGACAACACCGCCTACGTTGCGGTAAACCGCCTTCGCCTGGACGATCTGCGCCCATGGGTACTTCGCACGCACGACGGCGGCGCGCACTGGACGTCGATCACGAACGGCCTGCCCGCCGATGAACCCGTTAACGCGGTGCGCGAAGACCCGAAGGTGCGCGGTCTTCTGTACGCGGCGACCGAAGGCAACGTCTACGTGTCTTTCGACGACGGCAGCCACTGGCAGTCGCTGCAGAACAATCTGCCGCACTCCTCGATGCGCGACATCATCGTGCATGGGAACGATCTCGTCGTCGCAACGCACGGACGCGGATTCTGGATTCTCGACGATGTCGAACCGTTGCGCGAACTCGCCCAAGCGCGCGTTCATGGAGCGCATCTGTTCGCGCCCGTGCTCGCTTACCGCGTGCGGCGCAACACCAACACCGATACGCCGCTGCCTCCCGATATCGCGCATGGAACGAATCCGCCCGACGGCGCAATCATCGACTACACGCTTGCGACGCCGGCACAGCGCGTCGTCATCACGATCCGCGACGCGCACGGCAACCTCGTTCGCCGCTATGCGAGCGACGATCCGCAACCGCCGGCGATCACGTTCGACAAACCGGACTTTTGGGAGCGCCCGTTTCAACGTCCTGACGCCAGCGCCGGCATGCACCGCTTTGCCTGGGACTATCGTGAAGCGTCGCCCGCCTCGGTCAGCGTCGATATGCCGATCTCGGCCAACGTTGAAAACACGCCGCGCACACCCCAAGGCGCGCTCGTCGTGCCCGGACGTTATACGGTCGAATTGACGGTGGACGGCAAGACCCAACGCCAGCCGCTCACGCTCGTCATGGACCCGCGCGTTCACATGAGCGCGACGCAGCTCGAGACGCAATATACGATGGCTCATCAAACGGCCGAGCTCTTGGACAGCACGTACGCGGCCATGGCGGCCGCCAAGAAGCAGAATAACTCCAAGCGCGCGGCCATCTTCGCCCGTCTCAACGGGCGCCTTACCGGCCTCATGGACCTCATCGACGGCGCCGATGCGCCGGTACCGGATGCGACGCGTAAAGCTTTCTGTACGCTGCGCTTCCAATCCATTAGCGCGCGCGGCGCGTTACCGTCCCGAAACTCGATCTGCCCCTAACGTTTTCATAAGAGCTGAAAAGGAGATCTCCAGGATGAATTTGCTTCGCATCGGCGCGATTGCACTCTGCGCCACACTCGTTCCCAGCTTCGCCGTCGCGGCTTCAACGGCCAACTCGGTGACGATCCCGATGAAGGCCCTCAACGGCAGCGGCGAGGACGGCACGGCCGTTTTCACCCAAGAAAAAGACGGCGTCCGCGTCGTGGTTTCGCTCAAGAATGCGCCCAAAGGAACCCCGCAGCCGACCCACATTCACGCCGGAAACTGCGGCAACATCAATAAGGCGCCGGAATATCCGCTCAACAACACGGTCGACGGAAGCAGCTCGTCGGTCGTCAAGGGCGTGAAGCTCAGCGATCTGATGGCCTCGAAGTATGCCGTCAACGTTCATAAGAGCGGCGACGACCTCGGCACCTACGTCTCCTGCGGAAACATCAACACCGCGAAGTAACGCCATTCGATGCGGCGAAGGACGGCGCATGGATCGTCCTTCGCCCGCATCCCGGTTCGGCGAACCGCCGGAAGAATCGCTTCCCTCCGATATTCGCGAGGTCTACGAAGCGAGTCGCGCAAAAATCGGGTTCGTCCCCAACGTCTTTCGCGCATACGCTCAACGCCCGGAGCACTTCCGTGCGTTCATGGCCTACCACGACGTCCTCATGAAAGGGCCGAGCGGCCTCTCACGCGCCGAACGCGAGGCAATCGTCGTTGCGGTCAGCTCCGAAAACCGCTGCCAATACTGCATGACCGCGCACGGTGCAGCCCTGCGGATTCTCGGCAGAGATCCGATATTGGCCGAGCAGATCGCCAACAATTGGCAGACCGCCGAATTGAGCCCCCGCTTGCGCTCCATCCTCGAATTTGCCTCACTGGTCAACGAACCCGGCTTCGCGGCGAACGACGACGACATCGACACCTTGCGGAACGAAGGCTTCACGGATAACGATATTTGGGACATTGCCGCGATTGCGGCTTTTTTCGGTTTTTCAAACCGCATGGCGGGCTTGATGGACATGCGACCGAACGCGGAGTTTTACGACATGGGGCGGCAGAAATAACGCGCATCATCCGCTAACGTTCGATACCGAATCCTCGCGCGTACTGCTATGGTGCGCGCGGGAATATTCATACCATGAACACCCACAATCGCGTCCCATGGATCAACTTAGCCGTCGGAATTCTGACGATTATCGCTCCATACGCGCTTGGTGCGTCCGACACGGCGACGAAGTGGAGCTTGACGATCACCGGGATCGTCATCGGCGTCGTCGCCGTCATCGAGCTCGCGATGGACGCTCAGAACCGCGGCGTCTCCTACTGGCCCGTCGTGAACATCATCGCAGGGATCTGGCTCCTGATCTCGACCTCGAGGGCTGCCGGACAGACCGGCGTGATCTGGAACGACGTCGTTCTCGGCGTTACCGCCATCATCACCGCGATCGTCGCCCTCGGCTACGAGCGGATGACGGCCTCCGCAGGCGCTAACTACTCGAATCGCACCTAAGCCGCCTCACCAGCACGCTCGCTCATGCTCATACATGAGCGAGCGTCGCGCTACTGCGCGAGTAGC
>DASSZO010000004.1:0-7028 GCA_035702815.1 Candidatus Aquilonibacter sp.
AGAAAAAGCGGCCTCCCGCGGGCGCGCTTTAGCGGAGAAGCTCAAGGAGTTGATTCCGCGCCAGATGTTCGAAGTGCCGATTCAAGCGGCCATCGGCGGCAAAGTCGTCGCTCGCGAAACGGTCAGCGCGCAACGCAAGAATGTTCTGGCTAAATGCTACGGCGGCGATATCTCGCGTAAGCGCAAGCTCCTCGAAAAGCAGAAGGCCGGTAAGGAGCGCATGAAGCGAGTCGGCCGCGTCGAGCTCCCGCAAGAAGCGTTCATGGCCGTCTTGCGGCTCGAAGAGTAGTCACGGCCGTTTGATGTCATGCGCTAGGCGAGCATGAGGATGCTCGCCTTTGTGTTTGCCGTCATGCTTCTGGCAGCGGGTCCGGCGCCGTCGCCGGCGCCGATCGATCCGGCGGCGATCGACACCGTCTCGATCGACATCACGATCGGTGCGCTCGGCCCCGGCGCTGCGTTTCATGCCGTGTACCGGCGGCACGGCGCAGGTGAACTCGTCTCGCAAACCGGAGCGACGATTTCGCAGACGGACCTTGCCTCGTTCGTTTCCGTCCTTAACGGACCGTTGCAAGCTGCGTTCGATCTCTCGCGTTCGGCAATTCAGCCGCCATTGTTGGCGAAATATATCGATTTCCTCGAGCAAGGATTTCTCGGCCCGCATCGGGCGGACCCCAAGATCGACGCGGCATTTCGCAAGACGTATCTCGATTATCCACTGCTGCAACAGCGGTGTGGAAAAGCGATGCGCATGCAACTGTTCATGACCGACTACTATCCGCATCTCAAACTCGTCGCGAGCAGCAAAGACCGAACGCTGGTGAGCATCGTGGGTTCGTCGCAGCGCGAGTTCTTCGTGCCGGTGTTTGTCACGCGCAACGGAGTAGAGGAGAAGACGAGCGATCCGCTTCTAACGGATTGGATTGCGGCGCTGCTGCCAAAGGGCGCGCCGCTGCAGGCGGTGATGTACGGCAACGACGTGCTCTTCAACTGGGCGCACTATGCAGCCAATACCCACGAAGTGCAGATGCTCATTGACGGAAAGGATTCGACGCCGCCCAAATTCCGCTCGCTCTTCTTTGAAAACCCATGCGGAATCGGGCATCCCTATCTTGCCTACCCGGTCAGCAGCGCGTCGTCCTCGCCCGCGCCGTCCCCGTCACCCTAGTGCGACCGACATCCTGGCTCGATCGATCTCGACGCCGTCGCGCGTAATCACTTCACGCCGATCGAGTTGCCATCCGTGCCGCGAAAAAAATGACTCCGCGAAGCGGCTGGCCTCGGTTGTGAGACGCGTGATACCGAGTTTGCGCGCGCCGGCGATGAGCACCGCATAGAGCACGTCCGCCACGCCGCTTCGCGTCGCTTCGGGCGCGCAATAGAGATAATCGAGATGCCCGTCGAGCTCCATTTCGATCCATCCGAGCACGGTGCCGTCGGGCGTTTGCGCAATGTATGCCTCACGTTCGGCTAGCCGCTCGTGCCAGTGCTGCGGATCGCGCGCACCGCGCAGCCATGCCGAGACTTGCGCCGGGGAGTATCGAGCAGGGCCGACGTCGCGAACCGAGCGCTCGAAGAGCTCGATGAGGGCCGGTGCGTCGCCCAGTTGGTAGCTGCGAACGGTGACATCCACATTGCGCATGTTCTCCCTAGCCCTCGAGCGAATCCCGGCGGCTGATGAAGACGTATCTGGCGACAAAGAATCAGGGAAAGCTGGCCGAGATCCGGACGATGCTCGCGGGTTCCGCAATCGACCTGGACGTCTATCCGGACTATCGCGATCCGGTTGAGGGCGAAGAAAGCTACGTCGCCAACGCCTTGCTCAAGGCCCGCAGCCTTCGGATGCAGCTCAAAGCCGCCGGGATCGAGGCGGCTGTCCTGGCCGACGACAGCGGCATCGAACTGGACGCGCTCGATGGCGGTCCCGGGGTGACATCGGCGTATTATGCCGGGGAGTCGACCCCGTGGCCCGAGCGGTTGAACGCGATGATGGAAGTCGTTCGCGCCGTTCCGGAGGAGCGTCGAGGCGCCCGATTCGTGTGCATCATGGCGCTTATTGCGCTGGACGGGCGCGAAATCGTTGTGGAGGGCGACGTGCATGGGCGAATTTCGACGGAGTTGCGCGGAGAGCACGGGTTCGGATACGATCCCATTTTCTTCTATCCGCCGATCGGAAAAACGTTCGGCGAAATACCGGAAGCGGAGAAGAACGAATTGAGTCATCGAGGACGGGCTGCACGCGCGCTGCTGGAAGCACTCAACGCATGAACGGCGGCACGCAAATCGTTGCGGCGAAGGAACACGAGATTCGCGCTCTTGCCGCCAAGCGGTGGAGCGACGCACAGAGTCAACAGCTCTACGTGAACCTGGCGCAGCAATCCGCGGCCGGCTGCTGGGTCGCACGCGACGTCGACGATCCCGTCGGCATTGCATTTGCGCACGCGAACGAAACCGAATGGTTTGTTTCGGACCTGTACGTCGAGCCGTCGTTTCGCAACGCTGGACTCGGATGGAAACTGTTGCGTCAGGCCACCGCGGACTCCGGTGATGCATCGCTCGCGGGATTGATCGAAGCGGACGACGTCGGTTCGCTGGCCTTCTTTCTCCGTCGCGGCATGGGGCTGCACGTGCCGGTCTTGCGGATCACCGGCGAAATTCCGCGAGAAGAAGAGCTCGTCCAAATGGCCGCCGGCGACTATCGCTTTTCGACGATTCCGATCGATCCCAACGCGCACAAGTTTGAAATCGACGCGTTGGATCGCGAAGTGCGAGGCACCGCGCGTCCGAGCGATCACGTTGCCTTTGCGCAACTCGCCACCGGAACCGCGTTCGTCCTCAACGATGAAATCGTCGGCTACACGTACGTGTGGCCCGACGGTCGAATCGGGCCGCTGGTCGCGGCATCCGGGGCGTATTTGATGCAGTTCTTCGGCTTTGCGCTCATGTCACTGCAGCGCACCTACGGAGCATCGTGGTGCATGGCGCTCGTGCCCGGCAGCAACGTCCGGATCATGCGTGCGGCGGTGAGAATCGGCTTGACACTCGACCAAGTGCGCATCTTCGCCACCGATCAACCGCAGATCGACCTCTCGCGCTACGTCGGATTTCACGCACTCGCATTTTAAGCGGCAAAGGATCGACGCCGAACGTGCAAAAGATGGTGGACCGCGTATTCGTCGGGGTGTAGCTCAGTTGGTAGAGCGCGAGCTTTGGGAGCTTGAGGTCGCAGGTTCGAGACCTGTCACTCCGACCACTTGCGGGGGCGTGGTATCCTAGCTTGGTGCCTCGCCCTCATCGAGCGCCCGTGGTCTAACAGGATAAGGCACGAGTCTTCTAAACTCGAAGATGGGGGTTCGAGTCCCTCCGGGCGCGAATTGCCGGGCCGCGGGGAACGTGTGGTGGTTGTAGCTCAGTTGGTTAGAGCGTCGGTCTGTGGATCCGAAGGCCGGGGGTTCGAGTCCCCTCAGCCACCCCAAAAAAAGAGAAGAGCCCGCCGGAAGCGGGCTCTTGCCGTTCTTGGCCTGCCTGCTTGGGAGTAACTGCCCGACTAGGCTAGAAGTCCCAGCAACTGATGAAGCGCGAAGCCGGACGGACGTCACCTTGGCGCGACACCCTCGGAATTGCAGTCACCTTGATTGCTGCGATTCTTTTGGTTGTCGTCGTCTGGCAAATGTCGCGCCTGGGTGCCGAGCACGGGCTCGATCGAGGTGCCCTTGCCCGCGAGCGGCTTGGGATGGTGGAAGCGGATCGGCTCTTCGCCGTC
The DNA here is from genome assembly GCA_035702815.1 of Candidatus Aquilonibacter sp. Taxonomy (GTDB): domain Bacteria; phylum Vulcanimicrobiota; class Vulcanimicrobiia; order Vulcanimicrobiales; family Vulcanimicrobiaceae; genus JAMXLG01. Next base: position 3,764 of record DASSZO010000004.1, read on the forward strand.
ACCGACCAGATCGACCACTATCGTCGCAGCATTGTCCTCGGGCTTCCGAGCGCCAACCCTGAGCGCGCGCAGATCGATGCTGCCATCGCAAATCTCAAAGGCGAATTCCATACCTCGGAGCTTGGAATCGGGGCGAAGTTCGATGCGTTCGAGGCGGCATGGAAGAAGGTTCGCACGGTGCCGGCTGGTCCGCGGGCATACGTTCGGGTTTTCCCGGTGTTCCGCACCATTAACGACCTCTATAGCGCAATCCAAGATGGCTCGGGGCTGACGTACGATACCTCCGCGACGGCTCAAAATCTCGCGTTGAACTACATCTACGAAACGCCGTACGCTGCGTCGGCGGCGGAACGGTTGCGCACCCTCCTCGATCTTGCCGACCAGCAGCATTCGATGACGCTCGAGCAGCGCATGTACGTCGGCAACGCCATCAACGGCGTGCGCGGCGGCACGGACGTCAGCGATGACGATCTCCCGATCCTCGTGCGCAACCTCTCGACGATTCTGCCGAAGCGTCACGCGGAATGGGCGCGATTGCCGGTTTACGCGCAGCAACTGATTGATTCGGGTTCGAAATTCGCGGACTGGGCCTCCAAGAACGTCATGCTGACGTACACGCCCAACGTTCCCGCCGCTCAGATCGATGCGTACGCGCTGGCCGTTCGCAAGGCCGCGCTCCGGATGCATTCAGCGTCGGGTTCGGCGCTCGAGGCGAATCTTGCGTATCGCGGGCACGTGCAAGAACTGCGTAACCGCTATTTTTACCTTGCGTTCGTCATCGGCGCGGTCCTCATCGTCGGCGTGATGCTGACCCTTGCGCAGCTCGTCGCTCGCCGCGACCGCATGGCGCTGCGTGAAGCGCAACAAGAATCCGCGCGGTATCAGGCCGAACTCGCGCGTCAAGAAGCCGAAGAAGCGTTACGCCTTTCCGAAGCGCAGTTCCGCGCGGTCTTCGACGGCGCCGCCGTGGGCATTGCGGTCGTCGACCGCACGGGACTTCTCGTCGATGCCAATAGTGTGTTCCGAACGATGTTCGGTGAGACGATCGGCGCAGCTATCGATGGGCATGAAGTCGAGCTTGCGGCGCTATTAGCCGGCGAACGTGAAACGTTCGAATTCGAACAGAGCTCGCGCTCGCCGAGCGGACAAGAGATCTTCACCGATGCCACCATCTCGGTCGTCAACGACGACGAACATGGCCCGCTCTTTGCGATCTGCATGTTCCGTGACAAGACGGCGCTCAAGCACAGCGAGCGGCGGATGCAGCACGACAAGATGCACGACGCGCTCACCGGGCTGCCGAATCGTCAGCTCTTCGAACAGGCGCTGCGCAACCGGTTCGATGAGGCGGGCGCGCTGCTCGACTCATTCTTCGCGGTGCTTTTCGTCGATCTCGAACACTTCAAGGACGTCAACGAGTCGATGGGACACGCGGCAGGCGACCTCGTGCTCACGCAAATTGCCGGACGCCTGCGTTCTTCGGTCGACGCGAGGGACGTCGTCGCGCGCGTGGGGAGCGACGAGTTTGCCGTCCTCGTGCAATCCCTCGGCGATATTCTGCACGTCGAGTCCGTCGCGCGGCGTATCCTCAACAACCTCTCGAAAGCGGTCACGATCGGGTCCAAGTCGATCTACTTGGGTGCCAGCGTCGGCATCGCGATCGGCTCGTCGAGCTACGAACGCGCCGAAGACGTCATGCGTGACGCCGAGATCGCCATGCAGCACGCCAAGAACACGGGCGGCACTCGCTACGCGCTATTCGACTCGAAGATGCACGCGCGCGCGCAAAAGCGCCTGCAACTCGTCAGCGACCTGCGCCTCGCGATCGAACGCAACGAGTTCCGCTTGCTCTATCAGCCGATCGTGAACCTTGCCGACGGATCGCCGATGGGATGCGAGGCGTTAATTCGGTGGGATCACCCGGCCGAAGGCGTGGTCATGCCCAACGAATTCATTCCGCTTGCGGAACAGACGGGACTTGCCTCCGCGATCGGACGGTTCGTGCTTGAAACGGCGGCGGCGCAGCTTGCGGCATGGCGGCGCAATCGCGGCGGGACGATCGATTTTTCGATGCACGTGAACATTTCAGCGAGCGAGTTGAACGATCCCGAGTTCGAGCGAGTGCTCGTGCAACTTGTCGAACATCACGGCTTGCGGCCCGAGGACCTGACGCTCGAGATTACGGAAAGCCTGGTACTCGACTCCGGCACGCGCGCGAACGTCACCCTCGAACGCGTCCGCGACCGCGGTTTCCAAATCTGCATCGACGATTTCGGTACCGGCTACTCCTCGATGCGCTATCTGCAGCAATTCAAGGTGGATGCGATCAAGATCGATCGGTCGTTCGTTTCGGGCGGCGACGGCGATCTCGCGAGCGAGCCGATCGTGCGGACGCTCATGACGCTCGCCGAGGCCTTCGACGTGCGCGTCGTCTCCGAGGGCGTCGAAACGGCGCGTCAGCGGGAGATGCTGCGCAACGCGGGATGCCGCTACGCACAAGGGTATCTGTACGCGCGCCCGCTGTCGGCGGGAGAGATGGTCAGCATGTACCCAGAGGTCCTCGGACGCGCGCCGCGCAGCGCGTCGGCGTAAGGAAGGACCGGCTTCCTCGAAGGCGTATCCTCAGGTGCCTGAAAACCGGCTTGCCAAAAGGGGTTCGGGCCGCTACACTAAGTCGCTGAGCGACGTGCGCCTTTAGCTCAGTCGGTAGAGCAGTAGACTTTTAATCTATTGGTCCCGGGTTCGAGTCCCGGAGGGCGCAAAAAATCTACGCACCGCTAGCTCAATGGTAGAGCAGTTGACTCTTAATCAATTGGTTGAAGGTTCGAGTCCTTCGCGGTGCACCAATGTTCAAGGGCGGTTCCGATCGGAGCCGCTCTTTTGTTACTGTGGAGTGCAGATGAGCTTTTGGGAAAAGCTGTTTGGTAAGCGCAGGATCGAGATTACGGATGTGCAGTACGCCCCGCAAATCGCGAATAGTGCAATCGGATTTGGGGACGTCGTTCGCATAAAAGAAGCACCGGAGACTATCGCGATTGGCCTTGCAAATGCTCAAGGAACGTGCTTCGGGCAATCCGTTCCAAGCTCGTCCGGCGTTGACATGATCGGCACGTCAGAAAACGACTTCGCGCTCAACGTTAGTGTCGAGGGCAAGGGCGAATATTGGCTCGCCGATCAGCTGGTCGAGAAAGTCCGTCACGAGCCCGCGACAATAGAGGTCGGCGGCAGAAAGTTCATAACGGATCACGATGGAAAATGGAGACCC
>DASSZO010000012.1:0-5341 GCA_035702815.1 Candidatus Aquilonibacter sp.
TATAGCACTCTCACACGAATATCGACGTCCGCTCCAAGCTTCGCGAGCAACTGCGACAGGCGCGGCAGTGAAAACCCCCACACTTTAAAGTTAACGATCTTCGAGACATCGGCTTGAGCGATGCCCAACCGTTTTGCTGCCTCTCGCTGAGAAACACCGAGCGCTTCGATTCGACGAAGAATTTCAAGAGCGAGAAAAGACTTCGCTTCCATTTCTTCTTGGTCTGGATCTCCATCCCAAGCGCTAGCTGTCGCGACAAACTGCATCCGGTCACGAGGCTTCTCTTTCGTGGCGACGCGCCCACGCGAGCCGACGGCGGATGAGATTGAGTTCCCTTTGCGGCGTTTTGATACCACGTTTACTTTTCTTTTGGAAGAAGTGGAGCCCATAAATGGAGCCTTTCCGGACGTAATAAACTCCTCGAAACGCACCAGCGCGAGCGGAAATCGCGATTTCCATCGCCTCTCGGAGGTCGCCACGCATCTGCTTCACGTAGCCAGACCTTGTGGCCAGCTTGGGCAGCGAATAGCGCAGCTCGCATTCCGCATTGCGTATCGCTAGGCAGGTCCTCAAGTTCCTTCTCTGAGCCGGCCACCCAAAGAACCGGTTTCACGCACGCCTCTCGATGATAGGTGTTTGACTATCAGTCGTCAACACCGGATCGTCTTCGATCATCTGAAGCTCGTTGCGACGCCTCCACAAACCGGCGCCCAGCCGTCGACCATCACGAAGAGCAGCAGTTTTACCGGCAGCGAAACGGCGGGCGGCGAGAGCATCATCATGCCGAGGGCTATGAGATGAGTTTGCTCAACACCTGGGCCAGATCCACGGTCAGCTAAATCAGCGGACCTGGCACGTAACGACATCGTTGCGACGCCTAGGATATGAAAATGCTGCTTATCTGATCGGAAAGCGTCGGTAACCGTCGGCACCTCGAACAAGGGCTACGCAAAAGCGTAGGGCGATAACTTTATAGTCAACGCTGTTAGATGACTTTTGTTAGCGACCTCGCGGTGCACGGTCATGGCATATCTGTTGCGCGCAACCGGTACAGAACATGACGGCAAATTCGATGACCCTCCGGGACGCGTGGATGACCGAAGTCCTCAGCAGGATCGCGTGTCATCCCCAAACGCTGCATAACCCTTTGCGAGCGGTTGTTACCTGTAGCCGTCATCGCGACAACCTCCGGCCACCGGAGAGTATCGAAAGCATAACGGAGTGCCGCCGATGCGCCCTCAGTTGCATAGCCGTTACCCCAGCGCTCAACCGGTAACCGCCATCCAACCTCTCGCCGTGGCTCGAACGGCGCATCCCACGAAATGCCCGCGATAGCGATGACGCCTGCGAAGCCCAGCTGATTCCGCAACTCAAGGATGAACCAGCCGTAGCCGTCACGCTCAAGATCGTCATGCATGAGCCTCGCTTGCGCGTGAGATCGTTCGATCGGCGTCGTAGCTACAAAGTGCTCCATGACGCGTGGATCTGCATTCATCCGAGCCCATGCATCGACATCCTCCGGCAACCCCCCGCGCAGGCGAAGGCGCGGCGTTTCGATACGCGATAGCCCAGGCCTCAAGACAAAGCCTTTGCCAGCGCCTTCGGATCGCGAGAGATCGCAAGAAGCAGCGTCATCGTGCCAGACGCAGGACGCTTGCGTCCCTGCTCCCATTCTTGTACGCTCCGTAACGGGAAGCGATATCGCCTAGCAAATTCTTGTTGTGTAAGACCGAGACGCTCTCGAAGCGCACGTACGTTAACGTTGCGGACTAACCGAAACTGCGAAAACTCGAAACCGGCCGCGCCGTCTTCTTCGGCCCACTTCTCAATCTGCTCTTCAGTCGGCATCTTAAAGTCTTTGGGAAATTTGGCCGATCCAAGCTCAGAAAGTCTTTTCCTCACGATGGCCATGATAGATCGCGCGCTCCTTTTTCGATGAAAGACGAGCCGAGATAATGCGTCGATTCCTTCCTCGCGGTGTCCAAATCACCGTAACGATCAGGTTGTCCACGCGCCCTATTGCGAGGTAGCGCTGTTCGCCGAAATCCCGACCACTGCTCTCCGCTTCGATGTAGTCATCAGCGAACACGTCGGCAGCTACTTCAAACCCGAACCCGCGCCGAGCCGTGGTCTCTGCGCTTTTCCGTTCGTCCCATTCGATGCCGTCGAACTCGCGGTCCATATATGCTACTCCGCTACTAGCGTACTGTCAACGAAACGACGCCGCCACGCCTCCGCACACAAGTGCCCAGCCGTCGACCATCACGAAGAGCAGCAGTTTTACCGGCAGCGAAACGACTGGCGGCGAGAGCATCATCATGCCGAGGCCCATCAGCATCGCGGAAACCGCCAGATCGATTGCGACGAACGGCAAATACAGCGCAAACCCGATAGCAAAGGCGGCTCGCAACTCCCCGACCACAAACGCCGGGATCAGAACGGTGAGCGGTGCCTTCGCAGGCGTTTCAATCGGACGGCGCGCCACACGATCGAAGAGCGCGATGTCGGACAGGCGCGTCTGTCGCAACATGAACGCCCGCAGCGGTTCGCTTGCGCGATCGAGCGCCTGCGACTGCGAAAGTTTCCCATGCGAATATGGGTCGAGCGCATCGTGCCCGATGCGCTGCAACGTCGGCGTCATGACGACGAGCGTGAGCACCAGCGCAAGTCCGGAGAGCACGGCGTTGGGCGGCAGCGACGACGTGCCGATCGCCGAGCGAACGAGCGAAAGGACGACGACGATGCGCACGAACGAGGTGCACATCATCAGGATGAACGGAACGATCGAGATTGCGGTGAGGCTGAGCAGCACGTCGAGCGGCAGCGTTGCCTGCGCGCGATGCATCGTTCCCAAGAGTTCATCCATGAAACGAGGGTGACGTTTGCACGTCACCCTCGCATGAATCGGTTGTTACCGCAATGTTAGATCGGGCGCGAAATCAACTCCGTCACCCGGACGCCGAAGTTTTCGTCGACGGCGACGACCTCGCCACGCGCGATGAGCTTGTTGTTCACTAGCAGGTCCACGGGGCCGCCCGCGAGGCGGTCGAGCTCGATGATCGAGCCGGCGCCGAGTTTGAGCACTTCGGAAACCGACATCTTCGCCGTGCCGAGTTCGGCGGTAACGGTGAGCGGCACGTGCATGAGCACGTCAAGGTTGGCGCGATCCTTCAATTTCTTTGCATCAACGGTCATGGTCCGGTTCGCTACTCCCCTCGGTGCATGGCGTGAGGCCGATCGCCATCGCTAACCGGTTGCCTCGGACGCCGCATTCGCCACCGGCGATGCGCCTCCCGGCCACCGATACCACGCCGCTCAGACCGGCTCTACCAGTAATCGGCATAATCGCCCCGATCTCGATTGCCGCTAGGCCGGAGGCCGGCAGAAGCACGCCGTCGGTGGTAACCCGCAGCTCGAGTTCGACGTCGCCCAGGTCCTCCAGATCCAAGGCCGGGACGCACTCCGGCTGCTGATCGCGCGACAGCGCGACGCCGATTCGCGCTCGAAACGGCTGCTCGACGGCAAGCTCGAAGAACGTTGCATAGCCACGAAGCGCGTCGAGCCGTTCCAGCCGCGCTCCGTGAACATCGGGCCCACAAATGCCGGCGAGCGACGGGACCAAACCGCGAGCCACGCGCTCCAACACGCGATCCTCGAGCTTCGAGAGCGTGCGCGCCTGCGGGGATGACACCTCACCGAACGCCGCCGCCGTTATCGCGGTTGCGGCCGCCGGTCCGAAGATCAACGCAACATCCAGGCGCGCACCGCCCAGATGAAAGATCGTCGCGCCGGACGCAATCGCTGTCCAAGCCGCAGGAGCCGGGATCGCCGGGGGCAGCAAACGCAGATCGACCGAAGCGCGCAGTAAGCCGCTCAGACTATCGCGGACACCGTTGGCAACAAGGCACGCAGCTGCGACTGGAAAGAGCGATCGGTCCTCAAAACGTGCTTCGCGCACGCGGCGCCCTCCAACGGTCTCATCGCGATCCGTAAATGCAAGCGTCCTCATTTGAGCAGGTCCATCGCAACTTTTCCGGTTGCTCCTTGCGCTTTGTGCGCCGCCTGCAGCGCATCAAATGCGACGTACGCATCATGTAAGCGTTCGAGGCTCAGATCCAGATCGACACGGCTCTGTTCCTCGCGCATCGGTGCGAGAACGCCAAAGTCGCCGTCTCCCGGCATACCGACATGCGCGGCCACCCCGGCAGGTGCGGCGATCGTGCCGTCGCCGCGCGTGGAGAGTTTCGTTGCCGCCGGGAACCGTGCCACCGCGAGACGCCCGATGCAGACCGGCTGCGCGTGCTGCGTTCCCGAGCGCGGCTCGATCGCAAGACGGTCGTACATCACCCGCCCGTCGGGCGCCACGCGCAGATGCTGCTGACGCCCAAGCGCGCTGTCGATCGCATCGAACTGCAACGCCTGCAGTGACGCGTCGTCCTTCGCGTAGCCGAGCATTGCGCGGCCATTCGAGCCGACGATGCCGCCGTTACCCACGCGCAACCGGCCGTCGCGCGTATACACGGTGCGTCCGTCCGCGTCCGTCGTGACGAAGTACGTTCCAGGCGGCGCGGTTACGCTGAGCGGGTCGGCGGTCGCGCGCGACGTGGGGCGGCTCGTTTCGACGTCGCCGTTTGCCGGCGTCGCGCCGGGCGTGAAGGCTTTGTAGACGTCGGACGCACGCGAAGCGATCAGATCGAGCGAACGTTCCGTTGCAGCGTTGACGAACATGTGCTATTCCGCGACCCGCGCTTCCAGCGCGATCCCGCGCGATGCGAGTGCGTAGCGCGCTTGCGCGAGCGCACGAGCGACGACATCGCGTAGTCGCGGCGTACAGACGGCCACCAGGCAAAGGCCGCGCTGCGTGTGCACCATCGAGATATGAACCTTCGCGTTGCTCACGCCGATCGTCAACGTTGTCCGCGCGCGGCTGTTTGCGGGACGAAGAAATGCCGCCTCGATCTTACGAGCGAGCGACGAGCGCAACGCTCGGCGATCCTCCGCCGCTTCGGGTCCTGGCGCGTGCAGTTCTCGAACCAGGCGCGTCGTTGCGGTCGAAGCGTTCGTACGTGACCGCGCAACGTTCGCGGTCGATTCGGTTGCGGGCCGCTCTTCGATTGCAGAGGCGGTGCGCGCTGCCCGGTGTTGCGGCGTCTGCGACTTTGCCAGATGCAGCGCCGAGTACCATGCCTGAGAGAGTGCCCGGCGGTCGATCGCGGCGATCGGAGCGGCGAGAACATCCACGCGCAGTTGCTGCGTCATCATCGGACGATGATGCGGCAGCCGAATCACCGGCGTATCGCGAGAATATTACCGGACGGTTACGGCGGCCCGGCCGAAAACG
>DASSZO010000094.1:0-6463 GCA_035702815.1 Candidatus Aquilonibacter sp.
GCCGCTGCTCACGTCGCTCGGCGGTTCCGACTTTATCGCTATTCCGTATTCGACGTTCTATCGGGCCGTCAACACCGCTCCCGACAGCCTCTCGATCTATCCGATGCCGGGCGTGAACGTCGACACGATTCGCAGCCAAATCATCGCTACGCTTCAACACATTCACGGCCCGCAGGCGCAATACCAGATTATCGACGGCGCCGGAGCGCTCAAGAGTTTTGACAACGTGCTCAATATCGTAGGCACGGGCCTGGCCGCGATCGGCACCGTCGCGCTCGTCGTCGCGGGAATCGGCATTATGAATATCATGCTCGTGACGGTAACGGAACGGACGCGCGAGATCGGCTTACGCAAATCGATCGGCGCAAGCCGCGGCGACATCATGCTGCAATTCCTCATGGAATCGGTCGTGCTTGCGGTGCTCGGCGGCGGCACCGGGATGCTGATCGGCCTGGTCTTTACCGGCGGCGGCGCAATGCTGCTTAGCCAACAGCTCGGCGCGATCGTCATCCCGTACCTGCTCGTGGTTTCGATCGCGCTTGGGTTCTCGATCGCGGTCGGCATGATCTTCGGGATCTACCCGGCGTTTCGCGCGGCGTCGATGGATCCGATAGAGGCCCTTCGCTCGTGATCTATTTTGAAGAAGCGTTTCGGGTGCTGCTCGCCAATCCGGTGCGGACGTTCTTGACCATCATCGGGTTGATCATCGGCGTGGGCGCCGTCATCAGCATCGAAGTGCTCGGTCACAGCATGGCCGGCTCGATCAATGAAACGCTCGGAGCCCTCGCGGACAACTCGTTCATCATCTTTCCGGTGCAGACGCAAAAGGACTTCCAGAAGGCGTCGCTGCGGCTGACGGATCTCGACGAGATCACGAGTTCCGTACCCAACGTCTCGAGCGCAACCGTCATCGGCGGCGTGCAAGAGCTGTTTCGATACGAGCACAACGTCGGCCGTTTCTTCATGTCCGCCGACTCCAACCCGCCGTTCGCAAACGAGCCGATCAAATACGGCCGGACGATCGACGACGACGACATCGCCCAAGCCCTCGACGTCGTCGTCATCAGTTGGAAGGCGTATCAGCGCCTCTTTCCCGACGGCGGCGATCCGACGGGCAAGAGCATCTACGGCGGATCGCGCCGCTATCTGGTGATCGGTGTTCGCGCCCAACCGCGCCAAGGCGCGCTCAACGTGAATTTCGGCGGCGATCTCTCGATTCCGTACACGACATATCTGCGCGAATTCGTGCACGGCAATCGTATCTTCGCGGCGCGCTTCACCGTGAATGATCCGTCGTCCATGACGGAGACGGAAGCGGCGGTAATCAAGCGCATTCGCGAGCTCCGCCAAGTCGGGTCGGACGTGCGCTACCAAACGTTTGACAAAGCGCAGTTCACGCAGGGCGTCAACAGCATCTTCAGCGCGGTGACGATCGTGGTCGGCCTCATCGGTGCGGTTTCGCTGCTCGTCGCGGGGATCGGCGTCATGAACATCATGCTCGTGTCGATCACGGAACGCACCAAAGAGATCGGCACGCGCAAAGCGATCGGCGCGCGGCGCGGCCAGATCCTCACGCAGTTCTTCATCGAATCGGCCTTACTAAGCAGCATCGGCTGCTTCACCGGCATGGCGATCGGCCTCGGCATCGGCGGATTCGTCAACTCGTTCTTCATCGTCAAGCTGACCGGCTATACCGCGTCGCTTCCGTACCTGCAATCGTTCCTCATCACGGCGATCTTCGCGGCGATCGTCACGCTCGCGTTCGGCACCTACCCGGCGTTCCGCGCCGCGGGATTGGATCCCATCGAGGCTCTCAGATATGAATAACGGCACGTCCGCCATCGCCCTGCGCGAAATCAAGAAGACGTACAAAACCGGAACGCTTGAGGTACCGGTGTTGCACGGCATCGATCTCACGGTCGGACACGGCGAGTACGTCGCCATCATGGGCCCCTCGGGCTCCGGAAAGTCGACGCTGATGAATATCATCGGCTGTCTCGACCGCGCGACGAGCGGCACGTACGTGCTCGACGGTGAAGACGTATCGCACCTCAACGACAACGCCCTCGCCGAGATTCGCTTGCGCAAGCTGGGCTTCGTCTTTCAAGGATTCAACCTGCTCGCGCGCACCGACGCAATCAAGAACGTTTCACTTCCGCTCTTCTACGCCGGCGTAAGCGGCGCCGAGCGCCGGCGCCGTGCAATGGCCGTCCTCGCCGAGGTCGGTCTTACCGAGCGCGCGCATCACAAACCGAACGAACTCTCGGGCGGACAACAGCAGCGTGTCGCGATCGCGCGCGCGCTCATCAACGATCCCGCCGTGCTGCTCGCGGACGAACCGACCGGCAACCTCGACACGAAAACCAGCGCCGACATCATGGCGCTCTTCGACAAGCTGCACGGAAGCGGCCGGACGATCATCATGGTGACCCACGACGAGAACGTCGCGCGCCGCGCCCGGCGCATCATCCGCATCCTCGACGGTCTCATCGTGGCCGACGAGACCCCCGACGCCACGGAAACGACCACCACACTCCGCGACTAACGCTGCTCCAAGGCGCGCTTCTAATCGTCCGTTAAGGAAGCTAGCGTAACCCTTATGGCGTAGGGATAGTAGCGGGTACTATATGCGAATCAACCCCCGCTGTATAGGAGAATGGTGAAAAATCGAGTGATGCCCACGGTCATCGTGGGGCTGGTCGGTGCGATCATCGGCAGCTTTTTGATGATGCTCTATGCGAGCACACACTTCGCGAACGTTGCCGGGCCGAATCATACGCCGCCGGCTGTTGTTGCTGCTCCGCTGACCGGCGTCAGCGATCAGGACCGAATCGTGAGCGCGGTGAAGCGGACGAAGGCATCCGTCGTCGCCATCACGGAGACGGTCAACGGTCAGCAGGTGGTTCCGCTCAATCCGTTCTTCGGGCCCGGCGGCCCCGGAGTCGTCCAGCCCTACCGCGGCCAGGCATCGGGCTCGGGCTTCATCTATGACACGAACGGCGACATCGTCACCAACGCGCACGTCGTCAACCCGCCCAGCGGCGGCCACATTTCGAACCTCACCGTCGTCTTCGCCAACGGCGATCACCGCCCGGCCCACGTCGTCGGCATGAACCTCGGCGCCGACCTGGCCGTAGTCAAAGTCGACAACTACAAGAAGCTCCCGCCGCCGCTCAACCTCGCCGATTCCGACAAACTTGAGCAGGGCCAGTGGGCGATTGCGATCGGCGAGCCGTACGAACTCAAACAGACGGTAACGCTCGGCATCGTCTCGGCCTTCCAGCGCGAGGAACAAGTTCAAGCCGAAGGCGGCGGCCAGGGCGTCTACGACTTCAAAGGCCTGTTGCAGACCTCCGCGCCGATCAATCCCGGAAACTCCGGCGGTCCGCTCATCGACATCGACGGCCAAGTCATCGGCGTCAATCAGCTCACGAACGCCCAAGCCCAAGGCATCGGCTTTGCGATCCCGTCGAACACCGTAAAAACCGTTATCCCGCAACTGCTCAAAAACCCCGGCGTCCACCAGGGAACCGGAACGGGCTTTGCAGGCGTGGTCCTCGCGCCGCTGACGCCGGGCCTCAAAAATCAAATCGGCTACAACGGCAAAGGCGGCGTCGCGATCGTCCAGGTCCAAGCGGGCTCGCCCGCCGACAAAGCCGGCCTGCAACCCGGCGACATCGTCCTCGAAGCAGACGGCAAGTCGTTCAGCGACCAGAAAGCCCTGAGCCAATACATCGGCTCCAAGAAACCCGGAGACACCCTCCGCCTCAACGTCTGGTCGCAAGGCGTGAAGAAATTCATCCCCGTCACCCTAGAAGAACGCCCCGCCGACCTAGGCGCCCCCCAACCCCAACAAACCCCGTAACTCGCCGCCTAGCAACGCGATCCCAACAAGGGGTGATGCAACCGCATCACCCCTTACTCTTTCGCCAACACCCCAGCCAATCAAAAATCCCCCTCGCACTCTCCAACCCCAAAAGGCACCCGCGACCGCAGCCTCCAGGGGTGATCCGCGCGCGTCGGAGCGGGAGCGTCTCGACAGCCTCACGGAGCCAGGATGGCGAGAGTGAGGCTGCGAGCGAGTAGGAGCGCCGCAGGAAGCGGCGCGACGAACGTCTCCCGCTCCGACGCGCGCGGATCACCCCTGGAGGCCGCCACCGACCAGCGCAACCAACTGTGCCATTTCCGTGTCATATAAGGCGTAAGAGGGAAACAAACCAGTCCGGACCGTTGTATGATGGTCGGGTAAAACAACTGTGGGAAGCCCGTAAGCGGCAAGGCGCATCCGGCCCCCGGCAGCATCGCCGAATCGTTGTCTCCGTGAGATTCACCTCAATCCACGCATGACGTCGGCTCGACTGCACCGGTGGGTAGGAATAGCTGGTCCAGGTCTTCGCACAAATCGAAGAGAGGTAGTAATTTTTCATGGCTAAAGTGGTCGGTATCGACCTCGGCACGACCAATTCGGTCATTGCCGTGATGGAGGGCAGTTCGCCCGTCGTCATTCCAAACTCCGAAGGGTCGCGCACGACCCCGTCGGTCGTCGCATTTACGAAGACCGGCGAACGTCTCGTGGGCCAACTTGCGAAGCGTCAAGCGATCACCAATCCGGATCGCACGATCGCTTCGATCAAGCGCCACATGGGCGAAGGCGATTATCGCGTCAAGATCGACGGCAAGGATTACACGCCGCAAGAAATCAGCGCGATGATCCTGCAAAAGCTCGTCAACGACGCGAGCAATTATTTGGGCGAACGCGTCACCAAAGCGGTGATCACGGTCCCCGCGTATTTCAACGACGCGCAGCGTCAAGCGACCAAAGATGCCGGCAAGATCGCCGGCCTCGACGTGCTGCGCATCATCAACGAACCGACTGCGGCTGCGCTCGCGTACGGTCTCGATAAAAAAGGCAACGAAACGATCCTTGTGTGGGACCTCGGCGGCGGTACGTTCGACGTATCGATCCTCGAAGTCGGCGACGGCGTTTTCGAAGTCAAATCGACCAACGGCGACACGCGTCTCGGCGGCGACGACTACGATCATCGCATCGTCGAATGGCTCGTCGCGGAATTCCGTAAAGAGCAAGGCATCGATCTGAGCAAAGACAAGCAGGCGATGCAGCGTTTGACCGAAGCGGCTGAAAAGGCGAAGATCGAACTTTCGTCGGTCGTGCAAACGTCGATCAACCTGCCGTTCGTGACGGCGGATGCCGAAGGTCCCAAGCATCTCGACTACACGCTGACCCGCGCGAAGTTCGAAGAGCTCACGGCCGATCTTACCGATCGTTGCATCGCGCCGTTCAAAAATGCGCTCGCCGATGCGAAGATCGATATCTCGCAGATCGACGAAGTGGTCATGGTCGGCGGTTCGACCCGCATGCCCGTGATCCAAGAGCTCGTCAAGAAGCTTACCGGTAAAGAGCCGAACCTCACCGTCAATCCGGACGAAGTCGTCGCCGTCGGCGCCGCCATTCAAGCCGGCGTGCTTGCCGGTGAAGTGCGCGACGTCGTGCTGCTCGACGTAACCCCGCTCTCGCTCGGTCTCGAAACGCTCGGCGGCGTCATGACGACGTTGATCGAACGCAATACGACGATTCCGACCAAGAAGTCGCAGATCTTCACGACGGCCGAGGACGGCCAAACGTCGGTCGACATCCACGTGCTGCAAGGCGAACGTCCGATGGCGCCCGATAACAAGACGCTCGGACGATTCCGCCTCGAAGGCATTCCGCCGGCTCCGCGCGGCGTTCCGCAGATCGAAGTCTCGTTCAACATCGATGCAAACGGCATCGTGAACGTGAGCGCAAAAGATCTCGGCACCGGCAAGGAGCAGCAGATCCAGATCACTGCGTCGACCAACCTGTCCAAGGACGAAGTCGATCGCATGGTCCGCGATGCCGAAGCACAATCGGCGGCCGACAAAGCCAAGCGCGAAGAAGCCGAAGTGCGTAACAACGCTTCGAGCCTGATCTACTCGACCGAGAAGTCGCTCAAGGAAGTCGGCGAAAAGCTCGACGCGGGCGCGCGCGGCGAAGTGGAAACCGCGCTGGCCGATCTCAAACGCGTCAGCGAAAACGGCACGGTCGACGAGATCAAACCGGCGATCGAAAAACTGCAGCAAGCCAGCTACAAAATGGCCGAGGTGCTCTACAAGACCGCGTCGCCGAACGGCGAGGCGAACGGAGCGGGCGCGCACGAAGGTGCGGCACCGGGTGCCAACGGTCAAGCGGGCGGCGAAGCACCGGCCGAAGACGTCATCGACGCCGAGTTCAAAGAGGCAAAATAGCGAACCATTGTCACGCTGAGCTTTGTCGAGGCGCCTCACGCGTTTCGACAAGCTCACCGTGATGGGGCCGTTACGCATTGCAATGATGAACGAAAACGAATTGATTACCGAGGGCGGCGAAGCCGCGATCGACGATTCGCCCGCGACGAGCGGCGCGGACCTGCGCGCGCAGCTCGAT
>DASSZO010000138.1:0-3454 GCA_035702815.1 Candidatus Aquilonibacter sp.
TCTTGAACATCTGCTGCGGAAAGTATCTTTCCAACTCGTCGAGCACTTCCATCGCGAGACGCGTACGCCCGTCGAACATCGTGACGAGCACGCCGCTTACATGCAGCGTCGGATTGAGCGCTTCGCGGACGCGCCGGACCACGGCGGTAAGCTGCGAAAGCCCTTCGAGCGCGTAGTATTCGGCTTGCACCGGAATGATGATTTCTTCGGCGGCCGTCAGCGCGTTGATCGTCAGCAATCCGAGCGACGGCGGACAATCGATCAACACGAAATCGTAACGCGATGCAACCGGAATGATCGCCTGACGCAGCCGCGTTTCACGCGAAAGCGCGGAAACCAGTTCGATTTCGGCGCCCGCAAGGTTGATCGTCGCGGGCACGACCCACAGCGTTTCGAGTTCGCTTTGCTGCATGACGTCGTCGATTGCGACTTCTTGCATGAGCACGTTGTAGACGTCGTGCTGCAGACTGTGTTTTTCGATGCCGAATCCGGTCGTCGTGTTGCCTTGCGGATCGCAATCGACGACGAGCACTTTGCGCCCCTGGGCAGCCAAAGCCGCGCCAAGATTAACGGCCGTCGTGGATTTCCCGACGCCGCCTTTTTGATTGACAAGGGCGATGATTCGACTCAAGACAGATACTGATCGAGGAGTGTGGAGAGGGTCTCGCGCTCGTTACGCTCGGGGTGCTCCGTGACCTGCTCGAACAACCACTGCAACGTCTCGCCGACGCGCCGATCGCCGCGAAATTCCGGGGAAACGAGCCCTCGCTCAACCATGCGTCGCATCACGTCGGCGCCATTGAGTTTCAAATCCGCGACGGAAAACGCCGGTTGGCGATCGACTTCCGCCCATACGCGCGCTTCGAACCGCTCGTTGGAGTCGTCGCGCTTGGGAAGTCCTGATCCGACGATATCCGCGTACCGCACCGCGAATTGGCGCTTGAGGTGCCGCGGACCGATGCGCCGGATGAACCGACGGACGGCAGCATCGCTCAGCTCCGGATCCTGGTTGTACATGTGATGCCGGACCAGGTGCTCCACCGTGTCGATCGCGTCGTTCGAGAACCTTAGCCGACTAAGCATCTCGCGCGCCATCTCGGCTCCGACCAGCTCGTGACGGTAGAAATGGGGACCGTCCTTCGTGCGCGGCTTTCCCACGTCGTGCAGCAGTGCGGCAATTCGCAAGAGCGGGTCGCCGGGCGGCGTCGCGTCCATCGATTCCAGGTTGTGACGCCACACGTCGTAGGCGTGCCACTCGTTCTGCTCGACCCCCACGCCTTCGAGCAGCTCCGGCCACACGTGCGTGAGCACCCCGGTCTCGTGCATGATCCGAAGCCCGATCGACGGCTTCGCGGCGCGATCGAACAGCTTGATCAGCTCGTCATGGATGCGCTCGGGCGAGACGCTCTTCACGAGAGGCGCCGCTAGCGCCATCGCCTCGCGCGTTGCCGGGGACAGATCGTAGCCGAAACGCGCCGCGAACTGTGCGCCGCGCAGCATCCGAAGCGGATCTTCCTCGAAGGTTCGGGCTGTCAGAATATCGATGCGGCGCGCACGAATGTCGGCCTCGCCGTGATAGGGATCGACGAGAATGCCCGAGGGCAGCGCCCGCGCGATCATGTTCATGCGGAAGTCGCGGCGCGCTAAGTCGTCTTGGAGGGGAATCTCCGGCCCGCTCTGGACCTCGAAGTCGCGGTGGCCGTGGCCGGTCGATTTCTCGCGACGCGGCAAGGCGACGTCGATCGTATCGCCGTCAACGCTTACCTTAAATACCGCAAAGGCGGCTCCGACGAGATCGACGCGCCCCAGTTGCTCGAGGCGCTCCCGGAGCTCGCCGGCCGGAACCCCGGTGACCACGTAGTCGAGGTCCTTAACCGGTAGCTCTTGATCTTCGATCTCGGCGCGCAACTCGTCGCGCACGCGGCCGCCGACCGCGTACAAGGTGCCGGCCGGCAGAACCGCAGCGAGCCGCAGGTCGAGGGGATGGGGGCGATACATCTTCCCTATGGTACCAATTCCGACGAAATCGGCTCGCCGGCTTCGTCGGCTGTTTCACGGGAAACACCGTTCCGCCACCGTCGACGGTGTTTCACGGGAAACGCTAGGCGGAAACCATTACCGGGAAGCATATCCGAACCGAAGGCGAACTGCCCTGGCGTGAAGATCGGGCTCAGCTACGATCAAGGCACGCCAAAGTACCGGTTGTACCTCGGCGCGCTGCTTGCCGCTGCCGAACAGGCCGGCCTCGCGGAGAACCTCGAACCCGTATGGCTGGCAGGCGCCGCCGAGCCGCTGGACCGGGAATCGCTCGAGGAGATCGACGGACTGCTCCTTACCGGCGGCGCGGACGTCGACCCGCACCGCTACGGCCAGCGAAACAGCGCGAGCGACACCTTTCCCGGCCGGGACGACGCCGAATTGAAGATCCTCGACGCCGCCTTTGGGCGTCGGCTTCCCATCCTTGCGATTTGCCGCGGACTGCAGCTCCTCAACGTCTACCAAGGCGGAACGCTGATCCAAGACCTGTCCGTTCCCGGTCACACGCTCCGCGATTCCGAACGCCACCCGGTTCACCTCGAATCCGGTTCGACGCTCCAGCGTCTCGTCAGCGTCCTCGACGGGGCCGTGACCTCGTCGCATCATCAGGCGGTCGACGAGGTTGGGCAAGGCCTCTCCGTGGTCGCGCGACATGCAGACGGCACGATCGAAGCCCTCGAGTGGACGGCGCCGATGCGCAAGCCGTGGCTCGTCGCCGTGCAGTGGCACCCGGAACGAATGGGGCTAGACGAACCGCTCGCCGGCCCGATTCTCCGCGGCTTTCTCGAAGCGGTCCGCTCGTTTAGCGGCTAGAGGCAGAGCGGGCGCTTTTCGGGGATGCCGATCCGGCGCGGGAAACGATTCTGCGTCTCCGCCGTTTTCGCGACCAGCACGACCACGCCGACGGGTTGCTCGACGACCCGCTCGACCTGCCCACCGAGGACCAACGCCGCGTCTTCGAGCGCACGTGTCTCGGCCGGCTCCATCGCTCCGCGCTGCAGTACGGCGCGGCCGCCCGTCGCGATAAACGGCAGCAACAGCTCCGCCACCGTGGGCGCCGACGAGACCGCACGAGCGGTTCCCGTGTGAAAATGTCCGCGCAAGCGAGGGTCATGCCCGGCGACCTCCGCGCGCTCCGCCACGACCTCACCCGCAAGACCGAACGCCTCGAGCATCTCTTCGAGGAAACGCGCCTTCTTGAGCGTGGTCTCGACCATCGTGACGGGCACGCCGGTGACGATCGCGAGCGGAATCGCGGGCAGTCCGCCGCCGGAGCCGATATCGACCAGCGACTGCGCAATGTACGGCGCGATCGAGACGCTATCGACGATATGCGGTGCAAACTCCGCGGGCGTCTTCGCGCCGGTCAGATTGAACTTGCGGTTGGCGTCGAGCACGAGCGCGCCGTAGCGGGCCA
>DASSZO010000183.1:0-2921 GCA_035702815.1 Candidatus Aquilonibacter sp.
CCCGCTCCCGGAGATCGGAAAATCTCAGCGTCGTACTCCGTTAGGAACCAACGGCGAGGCGAAGCGCGCGCAACCGTGTACGGTAGAGATCGCCCTTCAGATTGCCCGCCCACATGACGAGCGCGTTCTCGTTGTTGTCGCTGTAGTAGCCCTTGCGCGTCGTAACGGTCGTGAAACCGTATTTGCGGTAGAGCTGTTGGGCGGAAACGTTGCTCTCGCGCACTTCGAGCGTCATCCACGCTGCGCCGCGTTCGATGGCCTCGTCGATAAGTTTGAGCAGCATCACTTCGCCGTACTTTTTCCCACGGTAGGTGGGGTCCACGGCGATGGTCGTGACGTGAGAATCTTCGAAGATGACCCAGATGCCGCCGTAGGCAACGATCTTGCCGTCGGCGCGTCCGACGTAATAGTGGGCGAGCTTGTTCGTCGTGAGTTCGTTGTAAAACGCATCGGACGGCCACGTGGTCGAGAACGACGTGCGTTCGATGCGCAGAACGTCCGGAATATCGCCGGCAGTCATCGGCGTGATGACGAGCGGCTCGGGCGCATCGGATTGGGAGTGCATGAGTTCGGCCTTCATCGCTTCTCTCGTTGCGTTTCCCTAAACGTCGGCACTTTTGCCGCGGGTGCTTCACCGTAGTCAGCGCGCACTTCGTGCAGGCTCGCCGCGGGGCGCGCGCCGGCCGCGGCTAACGCGAGCGCGGCCGCCGGAGGTGTCACGAGCGGCACCAGTGGGTTCACGGTATAGCCGCCTTCGGCGAGGCACGCGAGCACGTCCTCCGGCGCGCCGACCACATCGAGCCGGCCGGGGGGCGGAAGCACGGCGCGCAAGGTTTGCTCGATCGGGCCGGAAGCGCGCCGCTCGCCCGCTTCGTCGCGAAATCGCGCGGAGATGATTCCCGTACGTCCGACGACGACGGTGAGGGCGGCCGGAAGCGCGCGGCCGAATTCGAGGATATCGAACGACGAGATCGCGACGAGCGGCAGGTTCCACGCCTGGGCCAGCGCTTTGGCATAGGTTATCGTGATCCGCAGGCCGGTGAATCCACCCGGGCCGACGCCGACCGCAATCCGATCAAGGTTCGCGTGCGTGACGCCTACCGATGCCATGACCTCTTGTACCGCACCCAGGCCGGCCTCGAGCGCAACGTTGCCCTCAAGTGCTCGCGACGCGACGATCTTCCCGTCGCGTGCCAGAGCCGCCGAGAAGCCGCCGAGCGCGCCTTCGAGGGCGAGCACGATCATTGGATGCGAACCGTCCGCGGCTGGTCGCCGGCGCCCGTGATGGTGACCTCGAACCGGTGCGCCGGGAGCAGTTGCGGCGCATGGGTCCACCACTCGATAAACACGATCGACCGCCCGTCGAACGCCTCCTCGAGGCCGAGTTCGGCCAGCTCGGCGGGGTCGTCGATGCGGTAGAGATCGAGGTGATCGATCGGCGGCTCACCCGCATAGCGGTGCCAAAAGGTAAAGGTCGGGCTGCTCGTCTGATCCTCCCCGTGGCGCGCCGCAACGGCCGCGCGGACGAACGTCGTCTTTCCCGCTCCCAGCTCCCCCGAGAGCGCGACCACGTCGCCGGGCTTGAGGGACGACGCGAACGTCCGTGCAAAGCCTTGGAACGCTTCGAGGCTGGGGAAAGTCTGCTCGCTTGGGACGGCGAAACCATCTGGCATGTCGAGCGGCGATTTCGCAGCGGACCTCCGTCAGTCCGTTCAGGACCATATCGCGTTGATCCATACGGCCGCGGCGGCCGCAAAGGCGAGGATCGGCCAGGCGATCCCGAAGGCGGAGGCGCCGTCGTTCGACGTACCGCCGGACATGCCGGAAGTGCCGGCCTTCCACGACGACTTCACGCCGCGTCCGGCCGTAAACTTTTTCGCCGACGAGCCATCGTACGCACAACCGGCTGCCGCGGTGCATGCCGACGATCCGGCTTTTGCCTCGGCCATCGAAAACCCGGCTCCGGCCGACGCATTGCCCGACGGTGCGATCACCTTCGATGACGATTTTTCGTCGAACGTTGATGACGAAGGTATCCCCGTGTGGGAAGACGCGCCCTAGAACGCGTATATATTAAAGAAGAGACCCGCGAACCGGGACACCACTGCTCGTGATACACGGAATGTCATAGCGCCGCGCACTGTGCGGCGCCTTTTAAAATGAATAACGATATCGTCCAACATGTAAACGTCGAAGACGAGATGCGGGAGAGCTATCTCTCGTACGCGATGTCCGTCATTGCCTCGCGCGCCCTGCCGGATGTGCGCGACGGTCTCAAACCCGTCCAGCGGCGCATTCTCTACGCGATGCGCGACATGGGCATGGATCCCACCAAGCAGCATCGCAAGTGCGCCGGTATCATCGGCGAGGTGCTCAAGAGCTATCACCCGCACGGTGACAGTTCCGTGTACGACGCGCTCGTACGCATGGCCCAGGACTTCACGCTGCGCTACCCGCTCGTCGACGGACACGGCAACTTCGGTTCGATCGATCCCGATCCGCCGGCCGCATACCGTTATACGGAAGCGCGTTTGGGCCGGCTTTCGCTCGAGCTGCTCACCGATATCGAAAAAGAGACGGTTCCCTTCGTTGCCAACTTCGACAACCAAGGCACGGAGCCGACGGTCCTTCCCGGCAAGCTTCCGCAACTGCTCGTCAATGGATCGAGCGGCATCGCCGTCGGCATGGCGACGAACATTCCGCCGCACAATCTGACCGAAATTGCCGACGCCGTTTCGTTGCTGATCGACAATCCGAATGCGACCGACGACGAACTGTGCGACATCGTCAAGGGCCCGGATTTCCCGACGGGCGGTGAAATTCTCGGACAAGAAGCCATTCGCGAAGCATACAAAACCGGTCGTGGATCGATCACGATGCGCGGCAAAGCCGAGATCGTCGAAGACAAAGGCAAGCACCGG
>DASSZO010000178.1:0-10946 GCA_035702815.1 Candidatus Aquilonibacter sp.
GGCGCGATGCGCGCGGATCTCGTTCATCATCTTCATCGCTTCCACGACGGCGACGACCTGACGTTCCTCGACCTCATCGCCGGCATTGACTTTGATTTCGACCACGACGCCGTGCATTGGTGAAACGATCGCATTGCCGTGCGACCCGCCTGCCGCTTTCTTTGCGGCGGTGCGGCGCGGCGCTTTGGCCGAGGGAGCCGACGTCATCGGAGCGCCCGCTGCTGCGGGAAGATCGAGCACGCGCACGCGATACAAGCGGTCGTTGATTTCGACGCGTACCGTTTGCGGCGATGGCGTAGGCTCCGCAGCAGCCGCCGGCACTTCACCGTTGCTCTTGCCCGCGAAGTGCGCTGCGGCAAACGGCTCGAGTGTCTGCGTGCCGTAGCTTCCGTCCAAGACGGCCGGCGCGTCGCACAGTGCGCGCAAGAGGGGCAACGTGGTCGGAACGCCTTCGATCGTGTATTCGTCGATCGCTCGCGCCAGACGCGCGATCGCCTGATGACGCGTCGGCGCCCAGACGACGAGCTTGGCGATCATCGAGTCGTAATCGGGAGAGATGGTGAAGCCCGGATAGGCAGCGGAATCGACGCGAACGCCGAGCCCGGCGGGCTCCCGATACGCGGTCACCGTTCCCGGTGCCGGCCGGAAATTTGCGGCGGGATCCTCGGCGTTGACCCGTCCTTCGATCGAAAAGCCGCGAAAGGTGATGTCGTCTTGGGTGAAGCCCAATTCTTCGCCAGCGGCCACACGGATCTGCTCGCGAATCAAATCGATGCCGGAGATCATCTCGCTGACCGTGTGCTCGACTTGAATGCGCGTGTTCATTTCGAGGAAGAAGAACTCGTCGCCGCTGACCAGGCACTCGATCGTGCCGACCGAGTCGTAGCCGATCGCTTGCGCGGCCCGAATGCCCGCTTCGCGCAGACCGCGCCTGACTTTTAGCGGAATCTGCGCGGGTGCCTCTTCCCAGAGTTTTTGATGACGGCGCTGAAGCGAGCAATCGCGCTCGCCGACGTGCACGATGTTGCCGTGCTTGTCGGCAAGGATCTGCAATTCGATGTGTTTGGGGTTTTCGAGATAACGCTCGGCGTAGATCGTGCCGTTCTTGAAGTACGCTTCCGCTTCGCGCTTGGCGGTGGTAAACGCCGATTCGATCTCGTCAAGCGAACGCGCGACCTTGAGGCCCTTGCCGCCGCCGCCGCCGGACGCCTTGAGCGCGAGCGGCAGTCCGTAGCGTTCCGCGGCACGTTTGGCTTCGTCCACGGTCTCGATCGATTCGGTACCGCCGGGCACGAACGGCACGTCCGCCTTTTGCATTGCTTGACGCGCGCGCAGCTTATCGCCCATCGCGTCGATCGCATCGGCATGGGGGCCGATCCACGTCAATCCGGCGCCGACGACCCGGCGCGCGAATTGTGAGTTCTCCGCAAGGAACCCGTATCCGGGATGCACCGCTTGCGCGCCCGAGCGCGCGGCGATATCCAGAATCGCGTCGATGTTCAAGTAGCTCAACGACGGCGCCGCCGGCCCAACCAGATACGCTTCGTCGGCCATACGCACGTGGATCGCATCGCGATCCGCTTCGGAATAGATCGCGACGGTGGCGATGCCCATCTCGCGCGCCGTGCGCATGATGCGGACGGCGATTTCGCCGCGGTTTGCGATCAGGATCTTAGTAAAGGACACGCAATTCTTCCATGTTCAGATCGGGACGGCGCGCGGCCATCTTCCATCGCGAGATCGCTGGGGTGTCGTCTGCGGCCGAGGTTGCCGGACGAGCGGTGAGCAACTCGAGCGCCACGGTGAGCGCCGCCAGTTCCTCGTCGTTCATGCCGAGCCGAATTCGGGCGGATACATGCCCATCGAATGATACCCGGCATCGACGAAATGAACGTCGGCCGTGATCGTTCGGGAAAGATCCGATGCGAGAAACACGGCCATGTCGCCGACGTCTTCGGCCGTGACGTTGCGTCGCAGCGGCGCAACTTTCGGCACGACGTCGAGAATCTTCGAGAAGCCGCCGACTTGCCGCGAACTCGCCGTCTTGATCGGACCGGCTGAAATCGCGTTGACTCGAATGCCGCGGATGCCCATATCGTATGCGAGGTAGCGAACGATCGATTCCAGCGCGGCTTTCGCGATGCCGGCGATATTGTAGTTCGGAACGATCGCCGTCGCGCCCAGATACGTGAGCGCCATCACCGAGGCGTTGTCATTGAGCTGGTCGCTCAGGGCGTGCACGAGCGCGAGGAGCGAGAAGGACGAGATGTCGAGCGCCATGCCGAATCCGCGCCGCGACGTATCGTAGACGGTACCGCGCAGATCTTCCTTATCGACGAACGCGATCGAGTGGACGACGCCGTCCAGTTTTCCGAACGATGAACCGAGCGCGCTCGCCATCGCGGCAAGCGATTCGTCATTCGAAACGTCACATTCGACGACCGGGCCACCGCCCAGCTCCGCCGCGAGTTTTTCGACTTCGTCTTTGACTCGCTCGCCCTGATAGGTGAACGCGAGCTGCGCACCGTGCGCGAACATCTGTTTTGCGATGCCGGTCGCAATCGACCAGCGATTGGCGACGCCCGTGATGAGGACGCGCTTTCCTTCAAGCAGCTTCACGTCCGCTTAGATACCATCGCAAGGGGCCGCGACCTTCTCGGCGTAGCCAAGAGGCGATGTTTCTGCTTCTCTCCACCTACCTCAAGGATCAGGACGAGGTCGATCGCTGGCTCCCCGAGCACCGCGCGTTTCTCGACCGTCAGTATGCAGCCGGGCGTTTTCTGGTTTCCGGTCCGTTCGTTCCGCGCACCGGCGGTATCATCGTCACGATGCCGATGACGCGCGAGGAGGTCGAGCGCATCCTCGCCGAGGATCCGTTCGTTCGCGAGGGCGTCTCCGAGTACCGAATCCAGGAGATGAAACCGACGAAGCGCCACGCCGTTTTGAGCGCGCTCTTGTAAGCTTCATACCGCGGCGAACCGGGCGCATCGTGGGTACGTTTTCCCGGTATGAAACGCACACACGCACTCTTGACGGCCGTCCTGCTCGGCGGCGCGGCAGCGGCCGCACCACACGCCGCGCAAGCGGCGCAGAACTGTGGAAGCGTCGCGCGCACGAGTTACTTCGGCACCGTGACGACCGTGCATCCGGCCTACTTTACCTTGCACACCAACGCCGCGATCGGCAGCCTGCACGTGTACACGCACGGGGCGCACGTCAACTACAACGGACAAGCGCTCCGTCCCGGCGTGTGGGCCGGCGTGTACGGATGCAACTGGCGTTCGCGCGACGGCCTCGTCGCCGAAGACGTTACGCTTTCATCGACGCAGGCATCCTACCCCGGCGATCCCGACGACCGCTACACCTCCGGCGACCGCGTCGTGCAGGGGCGCATCGATAGCGTTCGCGCCGATCGCATCCTCATCGATAGCGGCAATGGCCACGGCAACACCTGGGTGCTGACCAACGGCGCGCAAAGTTTCCAGACGGGCGAACTCGTTCGCGCGACCGGATCGTTTTCGCAGCGCGATCGCGCCTTCGTCGCCACGAACGTCGAAGTCATGAACGGCGCCTATCCCGTCGGTGCGTCGAATGCCGATGTGATCGAAGGCCGCATTCACAGCGTCGAGCCGGGACGCGTGCTCGTCGCCAGCGGCGGCGGTCACGGAAACGTGTGGGTCTTGACCAACACCAGCGGGTTGCGCACGGGCGAACTGGTTCGCGTCACCGGACGCTTCAACACCCGCGATCGCGCGTTCGTCGCCACCGGGCTAACGATCGAAGCGATGTAACCACGGACGAGATGCCGCCGATGCACCCTGCTCAGCTGGTCTGCAGCAGGGTGTATCCCTTTTGTTGGGCGTAGTGGATCGCCCAGACGCCGGCCGGTACGAGCGTTGCGCTGGGCAGCAGATGGGCTCGCAAATCCTCGTACACCGTCGACGGGTCGCGTTTGAGGTGGGCGCCGATCGCGTCCGAGAATCCGCCGAGCGCGTTATTGCAGACGAACATGTGCAGGTTCGCTTGCGCGACGAGCGTCGGAATCGACCCGTCCCATTCACCGCTCTGCTTGCGGAGCATCGGATTTCCGTTGGTGTCTTTTTCCACGATGCTCTTGGCGTCATCGGCGAACTTCACCGACGACTTCGTCGCCGCGATATACGGAAGAAAGAACGTTCGCCACGCGTAGTCGTCAAAGCCGAACGCGATCGCGGGCCCGTGATAGAAGACGGTGATCGGCGCGACCTGCGCGGCGGGAACGTCGATCGACGCATACGCGTTGAGAGTCGAACGCACCGCGGTAAAGACGTCGCCGGATGAGAACTCGCGCGCGGTAAAGAGGTGCTTGTGCGGGACCGTGCGTTCGAGGATCGCGTCGAATGCGGGCAGATCGAACGATAGCTTCGGGATCGGCCGGTGCGAAGGCGACGGATGCGGGGCCGGCGCGGCGGCGGCGACGCCGGGAAGCGCGGCAAGCGCCGCGCCCGCCGCGATGAAGTCCTTGCGTGTCGTCATGACGTTCTCCTTACAGCGGAATGTTGCCGTGCTTGCGTTTGGGGCGTTCGACGCGTTTGTTCTCGAGCATCGTAAGCGCGGTTGCGATGGCGCCGCGCGTGCGATGCGCTTCGATCACGTCGTCGACGTAACCGCGCTGAGCTGCGATGTACGGATTGGCGAAGCGCTCGGTGTACTCGTCGATGAGCTCTTTCATCTTGGCATCTTTGTCGTGCGCCGCGGCAATTTCACGGCGATTGATCACTTTGACCGCGCCCTCGGCGCCCATGACGGCGATCTCAGCGGTCGGCCACGCGAGATTGACGTCGGCGCGAATGTGCTTGGACGCCATCACGTCGTAGGCGCCGCCATACGCTTTGCGGGTAATGACCGTGATCTTCGGCACCGTCGCTTCGGCAAAGGCATAGAGCAGTTTTGCGCCGTGCAGGATGATGCCGCCGTACTCTTGATCGGTGCCGGGCAGAAAGCCCGGCACGTCGACGAACGTGACCAGCGGGATATTGAATGCGTCGCAAAAACGCACGAAGCGTGCGGCTTTGATCGAGCTCTTGATGTCGAGGACGCCCGCGAGCACGTTGGGTTGATTGGCCACGATGCCCACGCTGCGGCCGTCGATGCGCCCGAATCCGCAGATGATGTTCGGCGCGTAGAGCGCCTGGATCTCGAAGAAATCGCCATCGTCGAGCACGCCCGCGATCACGGCGTGCATGTCGTACGGTTTGTTGGGCGAGTCCGGAACGAGATCGTCGAGTTCGGGGACGTCGCGTTGCGGATCGTCCTGCGTGGGGTAACGCGGCGCGTCCTCGAGATTGTTCTGCGGAAGGTAGGAAAGCAGCAGTTTGGTCGACTCGCAGAGGTCGTCCTCGTCGCCTGCAACCACGTGTGCGACGCCGCTCTTGGTCGCATGCGTCATCGCTCCGCCAAGCTCTTCGAAGCTCACGTCTTCCCCGGTGACCGTCTTGATGATCTCCGGCCCCGTGATGAACATCTGCGAGATCTGCTCGGTCATCAGGATGAAGTCGGTGATCGCGGGCGAGTAGACCGCGCCGCCGGCGCACGGGCCCGCGATCAAGCTAAGCTGCGGAATGACGCCGCTGGCTTGGACGTTACGCCAGAAGATCTCGGCATAACCGCCCAATGATACGACGCCTTCTTGAATGCGCGCGCCGCCGGAGTCGTTGATGCCGATCATCGGCGATCCGGTGCGGACCGCAAGATCCATCACCTTGCAGATCTTTTCGGCGAACGCTTCACCGAGCGATCCGCCGAGTACGGTGAAATCCTGCGAGAAGAGGAAGACTTGACGTCCGTCGATCGTCGCGCGGCCCGTGATCACGCCGTCGCCTAAAAATTCCTTTTCGTCCAAGCCGAACGCGTTGGTGCGGTGCACGACGAACTGATCCAGTTCGGTGAACGATCCGTCGTCGACGAGCGCGTCGATGCGTTCCCGGGCGGTTCGCTTTCCGCGTGCGTGCTGTTTTTCGACGGCCTCGGCGCCGGCCGGTGCATGGGAGAGCTCGCGCTTGCGAGCAAGCTCCTCGTATTTTTCTTCGTGCGTCCTCACGCGCGAAGCGTTAGGTGCTCTTGCGGCGACTCCTGGGCGCGCGCTGGGCCGTGTCGTTTTGACGCAGCGAGCGAAGCAGCGCGAAGGCCGCGCCGATGAAGATCAGCGCTCCGGCAACGTCGACGGCGACCATCGCGGGCCGGAAGCGGTTATCCGAATCGACCAAACCGCACGCGTGCGCGGCCGCGCCGAGAAAGGATCGCAGATCCAGCAGGGCCGCGGCCAACGGCGGGCCGCGAAATCCATCGGCCACGCGCACTTCATCGGCGATCTCCGAAGGGCGCCATTCGTTGCCGAAGACGATCGTCCGAACGGTGCCGTCCGCATTGAGGATGCCGACCGCTTCGGTGTGCACGATCGTCGTCGCCGTTCGCGAAGGGATGCCGACGCCGAACGACTTCGAGATCGCGAGCATCGTCGACGGGTCGCCCGTCGCGAGCGTCCATGGCGGATCGCGTTGATCGAAGAGTGCGCCGTACCGTGCGAGCACGGCCGGCGTGTCGTAGGTTGGATCGAGGGTGAATTCGATCAGCCGCGCGTTGCGTGGAACGAGCTGCTGCAGCCGGCCGAACTTCGCCGAAACGAGCGGACACATCCGGGCGTCGCGGCAACGCGTGTAGATGAACGACACGACCGTCGGGTGCCCGCGGAAATCGCGCCACGTGCGCGCGCGTCCGCGTTCGTCCACGAAGGTCGCGTCGTCGACGGTGTCGCCCGGTCGCAAGACGGGGACGTACGGTTGCGGCGTTTGCGCGCCTTGCGGCGCGACATCGGTGATCACGTTGAGCGTCGGCGGATCGGTGGCGTCATCGAGCAATCCGCTGATGCGGTCGCCGGCCTTGGGTTGTGCGCCGTTCGGGTCGATGGCAAAGGTCATCGTCATCGCCGGCATTCCGTTGTACGCGTCGTGACGGATCGCCGCTTGATGGTGCGATCCGTCGACGCCGACGACGAGGCCGTGGATGACGACCACGGCGGCTGCAAGCAGAACGTTCAGGTGTCGGTCTTCTCTTCGGCGGTCTCGGTTTCGATCAGGATGCGCTGTTGCTCCACCATACCGGTATCGTCGGCACCGATCACGGCTTGCTCGCCGCCGTTGTCTTCGAAAATCTGTTCCATCGATTCGCGGTTACGTTCCATGCGCTCCCTATACCCCATCTTACTCCATTGCGACGGCAGCGGGAGTATGACTTGCGCCGGTTTTGGGCGGCCGCAGCAGCAGGACCAGCGGCGAGAGCACGAACGTGACGACGCCGAGCATGTAAAAGGCATCCGCGAACGCCATGGTCGCGGCTTGCGCGTTGACGAGCGCCGCGACCGACGCTAGCGGAGCGTGCGCGGCCATCGCGCGCTGTACCGCCGGATGCGCGAGGGTGATCGTACCGGCGAGTTCGTCGAGATGAAACGCGCCGCGGCGGTCGAGTAAGGTGACGAGAATCGCGGTCGAAATCGATCCGCCCAGCTGCTGGCAAAGGCTCAGCAGCGACGTCGCCTTTTGCGTGTCGAGCCCGCGCACGGAACTCAACACCGAAACCGCGAGCGGCACGAAGAGCATGCCGAAACCGATACCGCCGAGGATCAGCGGAAAAAGAAAGGTATGAAAGGTGCTCTCGGTCGTGAGCACCTGCGCCGTGAGGACATTTGCGATCGCGACGATGATGAAACCGATGCCGAGCAGGATTTGCGGCCGCACCTTGAAGCGATTGAGCAGCGCGAGCGTCACGAAGGTCATCGCCATGATGCCGAGCGCGCGCGAGAGAATCGAAAGCCCCGAGAGCGTCGCGGTGAAGTCGAGCAATCCTTGCTGGAATTGCGGGGCGAGAATCACTCCGCCGAAGAGCGAGAACGCGAGCAGCATCCCGAGCGCGCAACCCGCCGCGACGGTGCGGTTCTTGATGAGGATACGCAAGTCGACGATCGGGTTCTTTACGACGCGTAATTCCCAATACACGAACGTCGCTAAGGATGCGACCGCAAGTGCGGCAATCGTGCGGATGTTTTGATCGTTGAACCAGTCGTATCGTTCGCCCTCGTCGAGGACGTACTGCAGCGAGCCGAGCCCCATCGCCATCAACGCCAAGCCGACGCCGTCCACCGACGGCCGGCCCTGGCGCGCGGGATCGCGCAGCAACGATGCGCAGAGCAGTGCCGAAACGATGCCGGGAACGATGTTGACGTAAAAGATCCAGTTCCACGAAAGCTGATCGGTAAGGACGCCGCCGAGCGTCGGACCGATCGAGGGGCCGACGATCGCACCGAGCGACGTCAACGCTTGCGACAAGCCGAGTTGGCGAGCCGGAAACGTGTCGCGCATGATCGCTTGTCCCGTGGCGATCAAGCCGCCGCCGCACAGTCCCTGAAGGACCCGATAGAAGATCAGCTGGTCGAGGTTGGTCGCCGTTCCGCACAGCATCGACGTGATCGTAAACCCGACGATTGCGCTGACATAGTAATTACGCCGGCCCATGAGCTGCTGCAGCCACGGCGTCAGCGGGATGACGATGACGGCCGCGATGATGTACCCGGTCACAATCCATGCGCCGTCGTCGAAGTTCGCGCCCATGTTGCCCTGGATCGTGGGCAGCGCGACGTTGACGATGGTGGCGTCGAGCACTTGGAGCAGGGTCGCGGACATCACGCCGATGACGATCAGCCAGCGGCGCAGGCCGTATTCGACGAGTTCTTCGTGGGCGTGCATGAGTCCGTAGAATACTCCCAGGATGCCCGACGTTGCAGACCGAACGGTCGGTCTGTGAAAAATTCGAGCCGCCGGCTGTCGATCCTCGCCCTGGCCGCGCCGATCTTCAACCGGCACGGCTACTCCGGGACGTCGATCAGTGACATCCTCACCGCGACGGATTTGGAGAAGGGCGGGCTCTACAATCATTTCTCGAGCAAGGAAGAGCTTGCGCTCGAGACGTTCGATTACGCCTTTCGCCAGGTCGACGCATACTTCACCAAAGCGCTTGCGGGCACCGAATCCGGCCTTCCGCGATTGCTCGCGTATCTCAAAGCGTTCGAACGCTACATCGAGCGTCCGGTCGTCGCCGGCGGCTGTCCGATTGCAAACGCGACGATCGAGGCCGACGACGCGCTTCCGTTTTTACGCGAGCGCGTGCAGCAAGCGTTCGAGAAGATGCGCGGCTACGTGCGCCACACGCTCGCGCGCGGCCGCGACAAGGGACATTTTCGAAGCAGCCTGGACTGCGAGAGCGCTGCCGATTTCATCGTCGCGGCGCTCGAGGGTGCGCTCTTGCTCTCGCGCGGCGTTCGTTCGCGCGCGCCGGTCAAACACACCGTTGCAACGCTGCGCGCGTGGGTCGAGGCGCTCGCACAATGAAGCAGGGCGCACTCACGATTCCCGCGCTCGACGGATACGCGCTTCCGGCAACCGTCTTCGAACCGCTGGGAGCACCGGTCGCGGCCGTCATCGTCAGCCCGGCGACCGCGACGCCTCGCGGATTCTATCGGGCGTTTTGTGACTATCTTGCGGCGCGAGGCGCGGTCGTGGTGACGTACGACTATCGCGGGACGTTTGAAGCACCCGATGAGTTGCGACGCTCCGCCGCGCGAATGCGCGATTGGGGCACGTTGGATTTTCCCGGGATCGTAGATTGGGCCGGCGCGTGTTATCCGCGGCTTCCGCTTTACGCCGTCGGACATTCGGTCGGGGGACACGTGCTCTTGATGAGCGACCGTTCCACGCGGATCGAGCGCGCGTTCTTGGTTGCCTCGCAGTCGGGATACTGGCGCTTCTATCGCGGACTGGAAGCACACCGCGTGTACCTTTTCGTCAAAGCGATCATGCCGGCGCTCACCCGTCTCTTCGGCTACTTCCCCGGCGAGCGGGTCGTGTTCGGAACGAACCTTGCGCCGCGCGTGCTCTACGAATGGAGCCGGTGGTGCACGTCGCCCGGATACTTCTTCGACGACCCGGCTATGCGCGAGGTCCTCGCGCACGCATCGAACATGCGCGGACCGGTGACGATGCTCGGCATCAGTGACGATCCATGGGCGACGCCGCGCGCAATCGCGGCGCTCGCGCCCGGATTCACGTCGGCGCCGGTGACGCAAACGCAGATCGCGCCGTCCGACTTCGGACTTGGCGCCGTCGGCCACATGGGATTTTTTCGCGCGGCCAACGCCGCGCTCTGGCCGCTCGTCGAGCGCGCCTTCACTCTTTCGTCAGATAAGGAATACGTATGACCGAGGCTGAGCGCGAGCGCACGTTTACTTGGGAGGCGCCGATGGCGACGGCGGGCGCGATGTTCAACCGCGACCCGTTGACGTGGATGCGTGAGATGAAAGAGGGCCGCGTTCCCGCACCGCCCGCCGCGCGACTGCTCAACTTCGAAATCGAGGAGATCGAGTCGGGGCGCGTCGTCTTTTCGATGAAGGCCGAGGAATGGATGTCCAATCCCGCGCTCGTGCTGCACGGCGGTTTAACCGCGACGATTCTCGATACCGTGCTCACGCTGTGCGTGATGACGAAACTGCCGCCGAACCGCTACCCGACGACGCTCGATCTGGGCGTGAAGTTCGTTCGACCCGTAAAACCCGACGGCGGGATCGTGCGCGCTGAAGGGATCGCGGTACACGTCGGAACGACCGTCGCGACCAGCGAAGCGCGTGCGTACGACGGCGCGGGCCGGCTCGTTGCGCATGCGACGAGCACGCTCGCGCTTCTCGACGCGCCGGCCGGTCCTTAAGCGGCTACCAAATCCCCAGGGTCGCTTTGACGTCGTCGGAGGCCATCGTCGCCGGGTCCCACGGCGGCGTAAACGTGATCTCCACTTTAGCCGTTTTCACGCCGTCGACGGCGAGCACGTGGTCTTCGACGGACTTCTTGAACATGGGGCCGACGGGA
>DASSZO010000184.1:0-7080 GCA_035702815.1 Candidatus Aquilonibacter sp.
CCTTGGCAACGGATTCGGCTAGCGTCTCGGCGAGTGCGAGGCGATTGGGAAGCTGCGTGAGCGCATCGACGCGCGCAAGCCGCGCAAGATGGTCCGCCGTCTCTTTGATCTCGGTGATGTCCAAGGCGACGCCGATCGCCCCGATAATCGCGCCGCTCACGGTGCGTAACGGCTCGACGTGATGCTGCAGCCAGCGCTCGTTGTAGAACACTTCAAAGCGCTCGGATTCGCCGCGGAAGACTCGGGCAAGTGCGTCGAGGGCGACCCGCTTGGATTCTTCGTCGGGCAACAACACGTCGATGCGATCCCCGGCGAGTTGCTCGGCGTTGAGTCCGTGATACGTCAAACCGGCACCGACGACCGACGTAAAGATCAAATCGAGATCGATGGTCCACAACAACGCCGGAACCTGCTCGAGCAGCAGCCGCAACCGGCGTTCGCTGTCGCGCAGCATGTTCTCGGCCCGCTTGCGATCGCTGACATCCCGTAAATAGACGAGCACTTCGTCCTGCGCGGGCTGAATGCGAATCTCGATCCACATGCGCTTCGAGGCGAAGTACTGCGTGCGCTCGGCGGGCACGCCGCTCTTTCGCACCGAGCGAATCTCCGGCAGCAGATCCGACGCGAGCGGATCGAGCACCCTTTCGATGCGCCGCCCGACCAATTCGACGGCGGTGAGGTTCAGCAGTTCTTCGGCCTTCTCGTTGACGTGCGTGAAGCGCCAGCCGTCGTCGAGGATAAATATTCCGTCCGCAACGCTTTCGAGCAAACTGTAACGTCGCTCGTCCAACAGGCGGCGCGAGATCGAGCGAAACTGCAGGATGAGCATCGCGACGCTCACGGCAAGGATGACGACGACGCTGGAAAGCGCGACGACGACGTTCACACGATGCCTCGCGACTCGAGCAGTTCGCGCAATCCACGTCGCGACTGCACGCCGACGCGTTCGTAGAGCGCCTTGACTTCGCGCTTCATGGTGAACTCGCTGCGAGAGAATCGCTTCGAAAGCTCGGGGATCTCCAATCCGGCACAGAGTGCGAGGGCCAGCTGCCGATGCAGGGCGGAAAGACCGTCGATCACCGGAGCAGCCTCTCGCGAAACGGCACTGGTGAGGAACTGATAGAACGCACTCTTCGGAAAATGGACGGCGTGATCGCGCGCACGATCGGCCCATACATTCGAGCCCGTCAGTTCGGCGAGTCCTTGAGCCGCGAGCGCGGCGCGGAAGTGGTGGCGAGCCTGGTCGAAAATTGCGTAGGCGGTTTCAAAGGCGCTTACCGCGGCCGCATTGTTTTCCAGCACTTGATGCACGCGTCCGACCGCGTATTGAGCGAACCCGACAGTGCGCTTATCGTGCGCGATCGCGAGCGTCGGATCGATGCTGTCCGTTCCAAGCCGAAGGTACGTCGAGACATACCGCTGAGCGCGCGCCATGTCGCTACGCGCGAGCAGCGTCGCGAGGGTAACCAGCGTCTGCCGTTCCTCACCCTCGACGCCGCTCCAATTCACTTCGAGCGCCAGCTCTTGTGCGGTTGCGACTT
Source organism: Candidatus Aquilonibacter sp. (assembly GCA_035702815.1). Taxonomy (GTDB): domain Bacteria; phylum Vulcanimicrobiota; class Vulcanimicrobiia; order Vulcanimicrobiales; family Vulcanimicrobiaceae; genus JAMXLG01. The sequence goes on from DASSZO010000184.1 coordinate 1,542, forward strand.
CCTCGAGCGCCCACGCTTCGTTCCGGTTGATTCGCGCGACGTAGGCGCGATCGAGATGCGCCATGATCTTCCATGGCTGCGTCGGGGCCAGTTCCTTAGAATCGCGCAAGAGCCACTGCGCGCGGGCGGAGTCGCCGCGCAAGAATGCGTCCCACGCAAATGCGCGCACGCATAAGAACTGCGACGCCCGAAGGTCCGGCGTCCATTCAATCTTGTCGTAAAACGCTTCCGCTTCATCCGCGGCTTCGGCGTCGCCGAGCTCGAACGCAATCTGCGCGAGCGAGTGCAGGCAGCGGGCAAGGGTGTGATAGTCGACGACGTCGAGGTGATCGCGCGCGAGGTCGATCGCGGCGCGCAGTTCGACGATTTGGCGTTCGTAATCGCCCGCCTCGGCAAAGACCCACGCCCGAATGACCATGCTGAGGAAGCGCCCGGCCGGGTCCGGATTGGTGAGGGCTCGTTCGAGATCAGGATCGTCGGGGTCGGAACTGCCGGCGATATAGCGAGCGCGCGCCCGGTGATGCGCAATTTCCGGTAGGCGCGGCGGAAAGCGTCCTGCCAGTTCTTCCGCGAGATCGAGCATGTGATGGGCGGCGTCCGCATTGCGGCTATTCGCGTACGCCTTGCTCGAAATGATGTAGTAGTCGAGCCGGCTTTCGGGCGTCTCGAAAAGATGGCTGGTGCGCGCGAGCGACTCGAGCGCATCGATGGGGTCGCGACGAAGCTGCGCCTCGGCACGCAGAACGATCGCCTGCGTATCGAGCGGGTGCGTCCACTCTTCGCACCCTTCGAGGCGCGCGAGGGCTGCATCGTACCATCCGGTACGAAGCAACTCGCGCGCCTCGATCAGCTGCTGCTGTTCGGACATGCGCGGCTTAGTCTTGGATCACCGGCGCTTGCGTTGTCTCTTGATCGTTCACCGTGATGGACGGTCCATCGACGGATTGCGCCGACGAACTGTTCCCTTGCGCGGTGAGCGTCTGCCCAGTGGCCGTGGTGTAGACGTTGTAGACGACGAGGTGATAGTTGCCCGCCCACAGCGTGTGGATGCTATACGAACCGGTGCTATCGGTGTTGCCCGTATTCGCAACGTGTCCGTCCGCATCGATCACCGCAACGGTCGCATTGGTAACCGGAGAGCCCGACGAATTCGTCACGGTTCCCGTAATCGCGCCCGCTTCCGTGTAAGGGACGGCGAAGAGCGTCGGGCGCGACACGATCGAGCCGTCGGGCGTCTGCGCGAGCGATTCGAGCGCATTGAAGTCCGCTTCGATCGACGCCGCGGGGTCGCTACCGATCATGAAATTCCCGTTGACGGTCACCGTGACCGATCCGTTTGCGATGGAAACGCTCGTCGTCGATCCCGCCCCTGCGCTCGAGAGTGCCGAGCTTGCCAAGAACGTGATCGGATAGTTCGCGCCGTTTGCGACGATATGACTGCTTTGCGCATCGAACGTGAATTGAACGGCTTGATACGAGCCGCTGAAGTATTGGCCGATGCCGATGGACGACGGGTCGGTCTGCGCGGCGAGCACGTTGACCATGTACGGCTGCGAGTAGGTCGCAAGCGTATGCACGGTGCCGTCGCTTACGACGCCGACGCTCGTTACGCCAAGATCGATTTCGCTCGGGACGAGCGATCCGATCTTCGGCGGCGCGTCACCGAGCATGACGTTGAGCAATCCACCGATTCCGCCGAGCACGTCTTGCGGCTTCTTGACGTGTTGCTGGGTGGTCGTGGAGGGTTTTGATGGGAGGGTGCTTCCCGCTCCGCTGCATCCCGTCAGCATTGCAAGCAACAGAAGCACGGCCATGGGAAGCTTCCGGTGACTCATCTTCTCGTCCTCATAAGCAGCAGCAACACTACCACTCATGTGACCTCCACCCACGAGGACGGCTGGTAGTGCGAACACCATTATAGGCAAGCGAATCGGTTAAACAATGAACAAGGATCGGTAAAGCCGCCCCAAACCGTTTCGATTCGTTAAAGCAACTGTAAAGCAACGGTAACGTGGGACCTTCGAACTACCGCGGGACGCCGCGGACGCCGGATTTTACGAGCCGCGATGAAGCAGCGCCACGATCGCGATCACGACGATCGGCAGCACCGGCAATGCAAAACATGCCGCGAGCGTCGCTGTCACCTCGGTCCCCGTCCGCTCGCGCGTAGCGCTCCAAACCGCCCACGTGAGTGCGATCGAAACGAGACACAGCAACGGGAACGCCACGACCGCACCGGCAACGGTCGTGAGCGAGCGATCTTCCAAAGACCCAGGCGCATCGAACATCATCGGGCTCATCATCGCGGCAACGAAGCCGGGAAGCATGAGCAGTCCCCACAGGATCGTTGCGGCCAGCGGCCACCCGGGACCGCGCGCATTAGAAGCCGTCGGCGGCGTCGCACTCATGAGAGAAGTATAGGCGAACGGAACGACGTCGTATGCGCTCGATAACGGCGTCGCGTTACGGCGCGGTCGATCCCAGTGCCGCCGGATTGCCGCCACCCCATATTCCCCCATTCACGTCGCCGGCGTCACTGTAGAGTGGCGTCGCGTCTGAGCCAGGACTCCCGCCGCTACCCGCGGTGGCCGCGCAGCCGCTCGCCCCACTATTTACCGTCACGACCGCACCGGTAGCATTAACGAAGATCGCGGGGCCCGCAGCTGCACCGCCGCCTCCCCTGCCCGGAGTGTCGTAGGTGCCATAGATTCCTGTTCCTCCGGAGAGGCCGCCCCCTACAAGATGTCCGCCAAATCCGCCGTACGCGTACGCGGTGGCGACCGCGCCGGTCGCACCACCGCCACCTCCGCCGGCTCCATCACCGCCGTTGCCACCGGTTCCTGCGGCGCTGGTGCTGCCTCCGCCGGTCACGCCGCCCGCGGCGCCGCCGCCGCCGCCCCCGGCTCCAAAACCGCCGGTGCCGCCGGCCCCGCCGTCCTCGACTCCGCTTGCAGCCAGGAACTGCACTCCCGCGCCGCCTCCGGCCCCTCCCCCGCCGAGCGCCCCGCTACCGCCCGCGCCGCCAGGGTACCCGGCGGACTGTGGGCCGCCGCCGCCGCCACCGCCGCATCCAGCCGTAGCGGCGCTGCCGCCGGCACCGCCGGCGGCACTGAAAGGTGAAGAGCCGCCGCTTCCTCCAGAAGCGCAGGAAAGCCCGATCCCTCCGGCTCCGCCGTTGACCGAGGCGTTGGCTCCCGCACCGAACACGCCGCCGCCACCGCCGCCGCCGAAGGCATCTCCCGCGCCGCCCGCGCCGCCAAACCCGCCACCGCCGCCGCCTCCACTAGAATTACCCGTATACACCACCGATCCGCCGTTGCCGCCGAGAACACGATCGTTGAGGAAGAAATCGTTGATGACGGTAACGATCGCTGCATCGATGAAGAGACCGCCGCCGAAGCCCGCGCCGCCGCCACCGCCGCCACCGCCGCCAATGCCGTCGGCATTGCTCCCACTTCCCCCAGCGGCCATAGCGTTCCGGATCTCGAGATTTTCTAGGGTGATCGTGCCGCTCTCAGCCCAAAACGCGCGGTAGCTGTTGTTTGCGTCGATCGTGACCGCGCCGTACGCGCCGCCATCGACGATCGTGTTCGCCGTCATCGCCGGTAATGGACCGTTCAGCGTGATCGTGCATGGCACCGCCGCCGTGCAGCCGCTGAAGACGATGACGCTACCCGGCGTTGCGTTGGCGGCGATAATCGCGCTCCTCAAATCGCCGGTGGCGCCGGTACCGGTACCGGGAGTCGCACCTGCATTGGTGTCCGTGAACGCCGTAACCGCGATCGTCGGTCCCGTCGCAATCGAAAGCGGCTGGGTACCGCTGGTACCATTGTTGGTTGTCAGTGACACGTTCTGCGTGGCGAACGATGCGCTCCCCGCAATCGTGAACGTCGCGGTCAGTGTCGTCGAATTCGTCACATTCACATTGCTTACGGTGACGGGGGATCCGGCGCTCACGGTCGTCCTGCCCGCGACGAAATTCGTTCCGGTCAGGGTTTCGGTTACGCTCGTCCCCGCCGTCGCGGCCCAGCTGCTGAAATGGGTGAACGTCGGTGCGGGAAACCCTAGCGTCGTATTGACGCCGGCGACCGCGGTCGACGACGACGTTGCTGCAATCGTCGGATTCACATCGAAGTTGGCGGTATAGTTGAGCGCGATGCCAGTCGTCGGCTGCGTGATCGTCGTTTGTGAGAGCGACGAGTTGCCCGATGTATCCGAGTCGGTGAGAGTAATGGTCAGCGGGTTGCCGTTCGCATCGACGTATGTTCCGGGACCGACGATCATATTTCCCGATGCGTCGAGCGCATGAACCGTTACTCCGACCGAACCAGCTGCACCCGGCGTGGTCGTGGCTGACGCGAGCGCGATCGAAAGCGTCGACACGACGCCATCAAATGTGACGTTGACGCTGTTGGCACGATTAGCCACGATCGTTTGCGCAACCGAGCCGGTTGAGAGCAACGCGCCGCCGCCGTTTTGTGCACTGAAGAGTTTGACCGCGAACGTATCGCTTCCAACGGGCGCGCTGATCGTTCCGCTGCACGTCAACGTCGTCGTTGAGCAGTTGATGGTCGCAGGGATGCTCGCGCTCCCGCCGCTCGGTGTAACGGTGATCGTCGCAGACTGCGTCGAGGCTGACACGTACCCTGGGCGCCGCTTCGCAATTGCGTTGGCGCTCTTGGAAGGAATCGCTATTGAAAACGCTACGCTCGCTGAGCCGGCGGCCGACGGCTGTGGTAGTGGCTGCAGCGTTGCGACCGGCACGACGCTACCGGTGCTCGAAGAACCGCCGCCGCAACCGGAAAGCAACACGGCCGCACCGAGGCTTGCAAGAAATCGCCTCATCCTATGAACCTCCAACGGTTGTTGTCGTAACGCTGATTGTGAGCGACGCCGTTTGTCCGCCGCCGCCCGTGATCGTGAACACACAACTGCCTGCAGCGGCGGGAGTGACGCTAAATACAGAACCGCTGGCGGGCGAGATCGTAGCGATGCCGGCGCAGGATTGCGTCGAGGACGTGAAGGTGCCGCTGTAATTCGCTTGGGATGCGCTCGTCGTTTGCGCGTATGCTGCTCCAACCGCGGTAAAAGCGAGCGCCGACGACGTGAGGACCACCGCACCTGCAGTTGGACTGGGTGACGGTGTTGGTGAGGGTGACGGTGTTGGTGCGGGCGTTGGCGAGAGTGTCGGTGCGGGCGTCGGCGAGAGTGTCGGTGCCGGCGTCGGCGAGAGTGTCGGCGCGGGCGTCGGCGAGAGTGTCGGTGCGGATGTCGGTGCGGGCGTCGGTGAGGGTGAGGCTGTCGGCCCGACAAACGTGCCCGTACTTCCGGTACAGGCAGTCAACACAAAAAAAAGACCTACGGCAACAAAAACACGCACACGTTGAACGTTTCGACCACGAGCAAACAAGGGCCCGCCCCATGGTCGCGTGTTTGTTGTGAGAGATAGGTATTTCGATGCATTTCCGGCGACGCGATGTCACGCAGTGGGCCAACACTGACTGCTTCAAGGAGATCAACGTGCAGGTTACCATGTCGC
>DASSZO010000198.1:0-12612 GCA_035702815.1 Candidatus Aquilonibacter sp.
TGAAGCAACGCAAGCGCGAGCACGCACAGCCCCAGGGTCGATCCACCGGCCGTGACGACCGCACGTTCGTCCAGGCGATCCGCGGGCTTTGCAGCGAGCGCTGCACCGGCCGCGCCAACGATCGTAAAAAGTAAAATGCCGATGCCGCTGGCCGTCGTGGCATCCAAGGGAAAGTGCGGCGGCAACGCGTTCTTGACGTAGAAAAACAGATAGCCGAGTAGCGTATAAAAGCCGACGTAGACAAACGCTCGGGAAACGAAGAGATCGATGAGCGGCCGAGTAACGCGCATCGGCTGTTGCGGCGGAAGCGGTTGAAGATCGACGCAGCGCAGATGGGCAACGCTCACGGCGCACGACGCAACGAGCACCACCGCAATGACGCCGCCGAGCACCGGCGTGTTTCCCAGAAAAGCCGCGAGCAGTGCGCCCATCGCGTTACCGCCGCTCTGCATCGCTGCCATCCATGCCGAAGCCACACCGATCCGCGCGAGCGGCACCGCATCGGGCAGAATCGCCTGGTACGGCCCGATGGCCACGTTCATGCCGGCTTGCAAGGCGATGAACGACACGACGAACGCACCGATTGAATGTGCGGTGTAAAAGGGCAATAACGCCAGAGCCGCCACGACGACGCCGACGACGTAAAACCCGATACGCTTGTCGCCCCGGACTCGCCGCCGGTCGGAGATGCGTCCGACGGCAAGTTGTATGACTGCCGCAGCGATTGCGCCCGCAGTCGAGACCACGCCGAAGAGCGCGAGTGCATTCGTACCGGCGAGTTGCAACGACCGTGCTTGAAGCGAGATGCCCAGAACCGCGCCCCACGCCAGTTGAATGCCAAACCACAGCACGGTCAGCAGCGCCGGGTTGGCTTTGAACCTACTCATGTTCGATGGCGTAGCGATATTCATCCGCAAGATCGGCGTCGAAGGCGAGTTCCGGGGCCGCGCCGCGTACTGCCGCAACGTCGATACCCAGCACGTCTCTCGCGCGCGCTTCGAGCTCGGCGATCGACAATCGTTTGAGTGCAAACTTGACCAACAGCGCGGGACCCGCAATGCGCGCCATCTTCCACGGCGCCTTTCGAGCATCGAAAAGCGCCGTTGCGAACGATCGAATTCGTTGCGTGGCGCCGGGCGGAATGTGGAAAATTCCGCCATTGACGACGGTGTGCCCGGCCAGCGTGATTCCGAACGGCGGAGCCTGTGGAAAACGGTTTCTGAAGTCTTCGATCTCCGTCAACGGCATGGCTAAGGCATGCGCCGGTATACGATCGAGGAACGTCCGGATGTCTTCGGCCCTGATGTACGGCATGTCGCACGTCGCATAGAGCAACGGCTCGCCGTCCTCGGCCCACGCATCGAGCGCGGCAAGTACGTTTCCGGAGCCGCTTGCGCGATCGTCGATCATCTTCTCGACCCGATCGCTGACCGTTCGCTGCACGTCGCCGTTGCCGACGACGGCGATGCGGCGGACGCCGGCGCCGCGTAAGGCGTCGATCGTTCGTTCAAGCATCGTTTTGCCGCGGACGGGAGCAAGCGCTTTGAGCGATGTGCGCGCGAGCCGCGCAAATTCCCCATCGATCGGCGCACCCGCAGTAATGACGGCCTTCATCAACCTCTCGAACCGTAGCAAGCGAACGATCCGAGCTTCTTTGGCGTTACGGACTTTTCATTTCCTTGGCGATGGCTACTTCTCGAATAGCGATGGCGCCTCCGGCATACGGGTGCCTGCGGGGGGCCGCGCCACGACCGATTGCCATAGCATTCCAAACCGTTCGCGCAGTAACTCTTCAAACAACTCTGCATTGCGCGGTGCATTGCCGCGCGCGTGATTATTGAAGAACGCGTATGACTCTTTTACCTGCGCATCGATCTCGGCCAGACGCTCAGTCCACGGCGCCAGTTCCTGGGCGCGATACGAATAGTCATACCGCGTAACGTTCGATCCCGTCCACCACTGGCGCGCGTTGCGACCGTGGAATCGTACGTATCCGATCGGCCCAACCACATCCGACGAAGGATGCGGCAGGCCGGGAAGGTCCGGCAGATCGACATTGCACAGGGACGCACCGTTTGCCGCAAGCAGATCGATCGTTTCCGGGACCTGCCAATCATCGCTGCGAAATTCCACGACGAGCGGAAAGGCATCGAACATCGACATCACGCGCATGAGATAGGCTTCGTTCCGCGGCATCCGGCGAAAGCCGTTCGGAAATTGAAGCAGAACGCACGCGAGCTTTCCGTTTTCAAGTAATGGCGCAATGACGTCGGCGAGCAGCCGGGCATCGTCGTGAACGGGGCCGGAGAGGTCTTTTGGACGCATCACGCTTTGGGGCGCCTTAAAGCTAAAGCGGAACGTGGGCGGCGTGCGCCGATTCATCGCGGCAACTGTCGACGCGGAAGGAACACGATAGTAGCTGCTATCGATTTCGACGGCCGTAAAATGAGACGCATAGGACGCAAGCATTTCGTCCGGACGAATCGTCGGCGAATAGAACGAGCCGATCCATTCTTTGTATGAATAGCCGCACGTCCCCACGTAGATCATGCGGCACTGCTCTCAAAAAAGTGACGGTTGCTCCGGCGGAGCGACGCGCTCGATGAGCGCGGGGCGATCGTTCGCGACCCGGTTGACAGCAACCGAGACCGGATAGCTCTCGAGTTCGCATACGACATCGGCCAAGAGCTCCGCTATCGTGCCATCGTCCAGGGGCCGCTCATCAAGCCATCGTTCCCGCGACGCTTCAGTCAGAATCACGGGCATCCGGTGGTGGATCGATGCGAGGCTGCCTCGCGCAGCCGTTGTGATAAGCGCGCAGGCAGCGGCGTCGTGAAGCGCGGCAAACGTAAACGGCTCCCCATCGGCGCGTCGAACGTAAAACGGCTGCTTGCCGTCGGGAAGCACTTTCCACTCGTAGTATCCATCGGCGAACACGATCGCGCGTTGCGCGCGTGCGGCGTGCTTGAACGTCGGCTTCTCCGTTACGGTCTCCGCGCGCGCGTTGATGTTTCCGCCCATGCCCCACGCAATCATCTGCGCTTCGTCGGTTCCCGTATTCGGGATGGCGATGACCGGCTGCGTGGGCGCGATGTTATAGCGCGGGACGATCTTCGGGAAGCGATAGTTCGGAAAGATCGCCTTGAGTTTGGCCGGAACGGTCAGCGCGAACCGCCCGCACACTATTGGCCACGCTCGCTAAAGCAGAGAATGTAGCCCTCCGGATCGCGAACGTAGAAATCTCGCGTCCCCCACCGCTGCTCCTGGAGCGGATGCGTGATATTGGCGCCCCGAGACTGCACCTCTTCGTACAACGCTTCGACGCCTGATACCGAGACGTACGCATCGACGTGCTCGTCCGCTTTGGGATATTCTCCGTCCCCCGGATACTTGGGCGCGTCCTTGAGATGAATCGCAAAGCCGTCGCGAGAGACGCTCGCATAGAACCCTTCGAACAAAAAGTCGAGCGCGAAGCCGAGCTTCTCGACGTAGTGCGCGATCGCCGCGTCGAGGTCGTCGACAAGAAATTGGGGCGCGATTCCCAGGATCGGCATAGCGTTGGAATTCGCCTCGGAAAAAGAAAAGGCCCGGCGTTTTGCCGGGCCCCTCGTACGTCCGTAGATGGCTGGGATTACTTCTTGGCGACTTTCTTCTTGCCGGCGACGGTGCGCTTGGGCCCCTTGCGGGTGCGTGCGTTCGTCTTGGTGCGCTGGCCGCGAACCGGGAGGCCGCGGCGGTGACGGAGGCCGCGATAGCAGCCGATATCCATCAAGCGCTTGATGTTGCCTTGAACTTCGCGGCGCAGGTCGCCTTCGACCCGCAACTGCAGCGTGTCGATGGCGTCGCGCAGACGCTTCTCGTCGTCTTCCGTGAGGTCTTTGACGCGCGTGTCCGGGCTGATGCCCGTCTGTTCGAGCATCTTCTTGGCAGTCGTCGGCCCAATACCATAGATATAGGTCAGACCGATTTCGATGCGCTTCTCGCGCGGGAGATCGATACCAGCGATACGGGCCATTGTTATCCTTGCACCTGTTTGTGTTTCGGGTTGACGTTGCAGATCACGCGCACTTTGCCTTCGCGGCGAATGACCTTACACGCTTCGCAAATTTTTTTAACGGACGGACGTACTTTCATGTTTGATGGCGCTCCGCCCTCGGCTCCGCGCCCCCACTTCGTGGGGCCCCGGACTTTGGGCGCCTTTCTCCTGGTTGGTCCGCTTGAGATTCCCCTAGGGGCGCCCAATTGGACTCTTGTTTCGTTAGCGTTGGTGTACCGGGACTTCGCCGGGCGCACCGCTGCGTTGGTTACGTTCCTGCCGCTTCTATTTGTAGCGGTAGGTGATTCTGCCGTGCGATAAGTCGTACGGCGAGAGTTCTACTAACACGCGATCTCCCGGAAGAATCCGAATGTAGTTCATTCGAATTTTTCCCGACACGTGTGCGAGCACCCGGTGCCCGTTTGCGAGCTCGACCCGAAACATCGCGTTCGGTAACGGCTCGACGATCGTGCCTTCGACCTCGATCGCCTCTTCTTTTGGCGTCGCGGTCCGCTCGGCTCTGTCGGAGTTCCTACGGGCCCTTGACGGACGCCGCGCTCCTCCTCCTCGCCTTGGCACTAGCGCATCAATCCCCGCGTATTCATGCAGCCGCTTCCTCGTTGGGCCTGTACTTCCCGACGTCCGGATGCTCGCCGATGCTCCTCAACGTGAGAATCTTCGGACCCTCATCCGTCACCGCAATCGTGTGCTCGAAGTGCGCTGCGAGTTTACCATCTGCCGTGACGACTGTCCAGCCATCCTTGAGGATCTCCACCTCGTGCCCCCCTTGGGTGATCATCGGCTCGATGGCCAAGACCAGCCCGGGGCGCAGCAAGATGCCCGTTCCCGCCTTGCCGTAGTTGGGGACCTGGGGCTCTTCGTGCATTGCCGTGCCGACGCCGTGACCGACCAGCTCGCGGACCACTCCGTAGCCGTGGCTCTCGGCGTGCTTCTGCACGGCGGCACCGATATCGCCGACATGATTTCCGGCGCGCATCTGGGCGATGCCCACCATCAAACACTCTTGCGTCACGTCGAGCAGGCGCTGTGCTTCGGGCGAAATCGTCCCGACGCCAACCGTCACGGCACTGTCGCTGACGTAGCCTTCGAACGTCGTGCCGATGTCGATCGACAGCAAGTCGCCGTCCTTGAGCACGTAGGATCCCGGGATTCCGTGGACCACTTCGTCGTTGACCGACGTGCAGATCGACGCGGTATAGCCGTGATAGCCCTTGAAGGTCGGGATGCCGCCGAGCTCGCGGATGCCCTTCTCGGCCATCGCATCGAGTTCACCTGTCGTCATACCCGGGCGCGCCGCCTGCATGAGACCCGCGAGCACCTTCGCTGTAATCTTTCCGCTGCGACGCATCGTTTCGATTTCGCGAGCCGACTTGAGCGTAACCATCAGTGGTGGTGATCTACCCCGATGGCGTGCAACAACTCATGCGTTACCGCATCAACGGGCTGCGTCGCGTCGATGGCGGCAAGCCGCCCGCTCTGCTTGTAGTAGGCGACCAGCGGCATCGTCTGCGCCTCAAAGACGTCAAGGCGGCGCTTGATCGTTTCCGGCTTGTCGTCCTCGCGCTGCACGAGCGGTCCGCCGTCCTCATCGTCGATACCGGCGGTTTTGGGCGGATTGAATTTCTCGTGATACACGCGCCCCGTGCGCGGATTCGTCCAGCGCCCGAGCATGCGCTCTTCGAGCAGATTGCGCGAGATCTCGAAGTAGACCGCACCGGGCAGCCCGCGTTCGCGCGACTGCAGCAGCGCGTCAAGCGCTTCGGCCTGCGCGACGGTACGCGGGAATCCGTCGAAGAGCACGCCCGCGTCGTTGCGCAATTCACCCTCGACCATCTTGATGATGAGTTCGTCGGGAACGAGTTCACCGCGCTTCATGTACCCCTCGGCGGACTTGCCGAGCTCGCTGCCCTGATTGCGATGTTCGCGCAACAAGTCGCCGGTCGAAATCTGACGATACTCGAAACGCTTGACGAGGATCTGCGCCTGCGTGCCTTTGCCGGCGCCCGGCCCACCGAGCAGAACGATATCGCGGAGCATTATCGCTTGATGAACCCGCGGTAGTCACGCATCGCAAGACGCGCTTCGATTTGCGTGATCGTGTCGAGGGCGACGCCGACGACGATGAGCAACGAGGTCGATCCGAGGTAGAACGTCGTGACCGAGAGCCCGCGCTGCAGCGCGCCGGGAATGACCGCCAGCAAACCGAGGAAGATCGCGGCCGCCGTCGTCAGGCGATAGAGAATCTTATTGAGATAGTCGACCGTCGGTTGGCCCGGGCGAATGCCGGGGATGAAGGCGCCCGTCTTCTTCAGATTGTCCGCGACGTCGCGCGTGTTGATCACGATCGAACTGTAGAAGAACGTGAAGATCACGACCAGGAAGAAGTACACGACGTTGTAGATGAAGCCGTTCGGGCTGAACCACACGTTGAGCGCTTCGGAGAGCGCGGCTGTGTTCGTCGGGAACTCGACCGGACCGAGCAGGTGCAGCCAGGTCGGCTGCATGGCCGATTTGGCGAACCACGACAGCGCCTGTTGCGGCAGCAGGAGGATCGAGATCGCGAAGATGATCGAGATGACGCCCGCGTTGTTCAGACGCAGCGGAATGTACGTCGAACGGCCGGCGAACATTTTGCGGCCGACGACGCGGCGCGCTTGCTGGACCGGAACGCGGCGCTGACCTTGATACATGAACACGATGCCGATGATCACGGCGATCGCAAAGACGATGTAGAGCACGAGGTTGAGCAGCGATTCGCCGCCCTGCGCGGCGCTCGAGTACGTCTGCGACACATAGGTCGGGTAGCGCAACACGATGCCGATGAAGATAATCAGCGATACGCCGTTGCCGATGCCCTTGTCCGTGATCTGCTCGCCGAGCCACATCAAGAAGAGCGTGCCGGCGACGAGCGCGATGATCGCGAAGAGCTGGAAGAAAATCGAGTTATCGTAGAACACGCCCGACGCGCGCATCGCGTTCGTCATGAACGTGCCTTGAAGCACGGCAAGCACGATCGTGAGCCAGCGCGTGTACTGGCTGATCTTCTTACGGCCTTCCTCGCCGCCTTTCTTCGCCATCTCTTCGAGCTGCGGCAGCACGACGGTCATCAGTTGCATGATGATCGACGCGTTGATGTACGGCGTGATGCCCATCGAGATGATCGAGAGCTTCTGCAGCGCGCCACCCGAGAGGAAGCCGAGCAAATTGTAGAACGCGCCGCCTTGCAGCACGCGTTGCCACGCTTGCTCGTTCACGTTCGGAAGCTGGACGTGAATCATGAACACGAACCAGGCGAACGCGAAAAAGACGAAGCCGACGCGCTTGCGGATCTCCGGAACTAAGAGTGCTGCCCGAAGATTATCGAACACTAGGCTTCGCTTTCGTTGGACTCAGCGGGGAGCTGGGCGCCGGCGGCGCTGAGCGCTTCGCGCGCGCTCGCCGAGAACGCGATGTCACGGAACTTCAGTCCCTGCGGAAGCGTCTTGCCCGCTTTTGCGCCGCCGAGAATTTTCACGCCGTCCTCGAGGTTCTTGAGGATGCCGCGCTCGCGGAGCGATTCAGGCGAAACTTCGACCGATGCATCCCAGCCGTCGAGCTGGTGCAGGTTCACGACCGCAAAGCGCGACCGGAAATGTCCGATGTCGCGTGCCTTTTGCGAGTAGCCGCGACGATGCGGAAGACGACGTGCCCAGGGCGTTTGTCCGCCTTCGAATGCCGGGCCCTTACCGCCGCCCGAGCGCACGGTCTGACCCTTGCCGCCTTCGCCGCCGGTCTTGACCATGCCCGACCCGTGTCCGCGACCGATGCGCTGACGCTTCGGCCACGAACCCTTGGCGGGTTTGAGCGTTCCGAGCTTCATGCCGCCCTGCGGCGTCGCAATGCTGCTCGAAGCGGCCTTCGTGCTGGACTTTGCACTAGTCTCTTTTTTCGCTGTCGTCTTCTTCTCTGCCATGATTCTTTCTCTCGTGTTTGGCGAGCCGGCCCTTCGACCGGCTCAGGGTGACACGGCCGTTAGGCCGCGAAAATATCCTTCACGGTTTTACCGCGCAGCGTCGCAACTTGCTCCGCCGTTTTGAGCGAACGGAGTGCTTCGATCGTTGCGAGCACGACGTTGATCGGGTTGTTCGTTCCAAGCGACTTGGTCAGAATGTCGTGGATGCCGGCGAGTTCCAGCACCGCGCGCATCGAACCGCCGGCGATAACGCCGGTACCGGGCGCCGCAGGCTTGAGCAGCACCTTCGCCGATCCGACCGTCATGTTCACCTGATGCGGGATCGTCTTCTCGACCATCGGAACGGTGACGAGGTTCTTCTTCGCCTGTTCGACGGCTTTACGAATCGCTTCGGGGACTTCGCCTGCTTTGCCGATGGCAAAGCCGACTTTACCCTTGCGATCTCCGACGACGACGAGCGCGCTGAAGCTGAAACGCTTACCGCCCTTGACGACCTTCGCCACGCGGTTCACGCGCACGACGGTCTCTTCGAAGCCACTGTTGTCGCGTTCGCGACCACCACGATAGTTCATTAGAAGTTCAGCCCCGCTTCACGCGCCGCATCTGCGAGCGCTTGGACACGTCCGTGATATTTGTAACCGCCGCGATCGAACACGACGTCGGTGATTCCGGCCGCTTTGGCCTTGGCCGCAATCGCCGTACCGACGGCCTTGGCCGCATCGGTGTTGGTGTTCGAATCGAGCGCATCGGCGACCGACTTGTCGCGCGTTGACGCGGCGACGAGCGTGTGGCCCTTCGCGTCGTCGACGAGCGTCGCGTAGATGTGATGCAGCGTGCGCCGCACCATCAGACGCGGACACTCTTGCGTGCCGGTGACTTTCTTACGCAGGCGCGTATGACGCGCTTGACGCTTGATGTCTTTGGAAACGCGCGGCATTACTTCTTACCAGCCTTTCCGGCCTTACCGAGTTTCTTACGGATGACTTCGCCTTCATAGCGAACGCCTTTGCCCTTGTAGGGTTCGGGCGGACGCAGGCTGCGAATCTCGGCTGCGACCTGACCGACCTGCTGTTTGTCGATGCCGTCGACGTGAATTTTATTCGTGCCTTCGACCGAGAGCGTGATGCCCTGCGGCGGATCGAACACGACGGGGTGCGAGTAGCCGAGGCTCAAGTTCAGCTTCTCGCCCGCTTTGGCGGCACGATAGCCGACGCCCTGAATCTCGAGGCTCTTGCGGAAGCCCTTGCTCACGCCTTCGACCATGTTGCTGATGATCGTGCGGGTCAAGCCGTGCGCCGACCGATGCGGTTTGGCATCGCCCTTGCGCTCGACGAGAATCTTGCCGTCTTCGAGTTTGACGTCGACGACGTTCTTGAGAATGTGGCTGCGCAGCTCGCCCTTGGGGCCTTTGACGACGACTTCGCCGTCGTTGAGCTTGATATCGACGCCGCTAGGAACGGCAACCGGCAATTTTCCAATACGTGACATGTTCGAACCTACCAGACGTACGCCAGAACTTCACCGCCGACACCGAGCTTCTTCGCTCGCTTGCCGGACATGATGCCCTGAGACGTCGACATGATGACCAGACCCAAACCGCCGAGTACGCGCGGGATCTCCGTCTTGCCCGTGTAGACGCGCAAGCCGGGACGCGAGATGCGGCGCAGGCCGGTGATGATCTTTTCTTTTTCCGGACCGTACTTGAGTTTGATCCGGAGCGTTCCTTGCGGACCTTCCTGGAGGCGCTCGACGTCCTCGATGAAGCCTTCATCTTTGAGGATGTTCGCGATCGCGGCTTTGACGCGCGACGCCGGAACGTCGACCGTCTTGTGGTTAGCCGTGTTCGCGTTGCGGATGCGCGTCAGAAGATCGGCGACGGGATCGGTAATAGCTGCCATTACTTCAAATCTCTCCTACCACGACGCCTTGGTCACGCCGGGAACGACGCCTTTGTGGGCGTTCTCACGGAAGCAGATACGGCACATGGCAAACTTGCGCAGATAGCCTTTGGGGCGTCCGCACAACTTGCAACGGTTGTGCGCGCGCACGCCGAACTTCGGCTTGCGGTTCGCTTTGACGATCATGCTGGTCTTTGCCATTATGCGTTACCCTTTCGCAGCGGCAGCCCCATTGCGGTGAGGAATTCGCTGGCTTCTTCGTCCGACTTCGCGGTCGTAACGATCGTGATGTCCATCCCGCGCGCCTTGTCGACCTTATCGAAGTTGATCTCCGGGAAGACGAGCTGCTCGCGCAGGCCCATGTTGTAATTGCCGCGGCCGTCGAACGATTTCGGCGGCAGGCCGCGGAAGTCGCGAATACGCGGCAGCACGATATTGAAGAGTTTATCGAGGAAGATGTACATGCGATCGCCGCGGAGCGTGACCTTGGCGCCGATGTTCATTCCTTCGCGCAGCTTGAACGCCGCGATCGACTTCTTCGCCTTCGTGACGACCGGCTTTTGACCGCTGATCGTCGTGAGCTCGGCAACGGCGGCATCCAGCGCCTTCGAGTTGGTGATCGCGTCGCCAACGGACATGTTGATGACGACCTTCTCCAACTTCGGGATCTGGTTGACGTTCTTATAGCCGAACTTCTCCTGCAATTGCTTGCGGATCTGGCTGTCGTACTTTTCTTTCAAACGCGTTGCCACGTGCTTATGCTCCCTTCGCCGATTCGCGCGCCGGCTCGTCGCACTTCACGCAGACGCGATGCGCGACGCCGTCGGCGGTACGTCCGCGGCGCAGGCGCGTGGGCGCCTTGCACTTCTCGCACACGTATTGCAGCGCCGAAATCGGCATCGGGTTCTCTTTTTCGATGATTCCGCCGGTCTGCGCTTGGCCCATGTTGCCGCCCTGCTGACCCTGCTTGGTGTGACGCTTAACGATGTTCATACCTTCGACCGTCGCCATGCCGGCTTCGGGGAAGACGGCCTTGACCGTACCGCGCTTGCCTTTTTCTTTGCCGCGGCGAATCATGACGGTGTCGCCTTTAACGATGAACGACTTGCTCGGCATGTTAGAGCACCTCCGGCGCGAGCGAGGCGATCTTGAGGAAGCCGCGGTCGCGCAGTTCGCGCATGACCGGTCCGAACACGCGCGTGCCGCGCGGATCGAGGTTGCCCTTGTCGCCTTTGATGATGACGCACGCGTTGTCGTCGCAGCGAACGACCGAACCGTCGGCGCGGCGAATCGGCGCAGAGGTGCGCACGATCACGGCCTTGACGACTTGGCCCTTCTTGACGGCGGCGCCGGGAATGGCGCTCTTAACGGTGCCCACGACGATATCGCCGACGTGCGCGTAGTTATGACGGCTTCCGCCGCTGATGTGGATCACCAGCAGTTCGCGGGCGCCCGAGTTGTCGGCTACTTTGAGCCGTGTTTCTTGCTGAATCATCGTACTTTACTTGGCTCGCTCGACGATCTCGACCAGACGCCACCGCTTGTCGCGGGAGAGCGGCCGGCATTCCATGATGCGGACGATATCGCCGATGTTGGCTTGGTTTTGCTCGTCGTGCGCTTTGAAACGCGTCGACTTGCGAACGATCTTGCCGTAGGTCGGATGCGGCACGCGCGTTTCCGTCACCACGACGATCGTCTTGTCCATCTTGTTCGATGCAACGCGCCCCTGCTTGACGCGACGGGCGGAATTACGCTGCTCCATGCTTCTCCTCGGCGAACTTCTTCTCGGAAATAACGGTCTGAATCTGCGCGTAGGCGCGGCGCATCTCTTTGATCTTGCTAAAATCCGTGAGATGCCCCGTGCGAAGCGCGAAACGCAGATTGAAGAGTTCCGACTTCGTATCGCGGGCTTTTTGTTGGAGCTCGGCCACGCTGAGGCCGCGCAGTTCGTTCAGCTCACCCTTCTTCATGCGCTGACCTCCTCGCGCGTAACGATCTTCGTTCCGATCGGCAGCTTTGCAGCAGCCAGACGCAACGCTTCTTTGGCGACATCGGGCGCAACGCCCGAGAGTTCGAAGAGCACGCGGCCTGGGCGCACGACGGCAACCCAGAACTCGGGGTTACCTTTACCGGCACCCATGCGGACTTCGGCGGGTTTCTTGGTGACCGGTTTGTCCGGGAACACCTTGATCCACACCTTACCGCCGCGCTTGATGTGACGCGTCATCGCAATACGCGCCGCTTCGATCTGGCGGTTCGTCATCCAGCACGGCTCGAGCGCCTGCAGGCCGAACTCGCCGAACGTGAGCGTGCTGCCGCGCAGTGCGCGCCCGGTCATGCGACCGCGCTGCACTTTGCGCCACTTAACTCGCTTTGGCGTCAACATTGTTACTCGTTGCTCCCTTCAGCCGGCGCGCCGCCTTCGACGGGCGCGTTAGCCGCTTCGTTAACCATGGCGTCCGCATCCGGCGTCACTTCGGTCGTACGCGGGCCGTTGTCGGCCTGCGCCGGACGGGGTGCACCACCCGGGCGCGGACCGCGTCCGCGTCCGCCGCGATCGCCGCCGCCGCCGCGTCCGCCGCGGAATCCGCCCTGGCGGTCGTTACGATCGACCGTATTGGTCTGGCGGGGTTGATCGGGCAGCACTTCGCCGCGATAGATCCACACTTTGACGCCGATGCGTCCGAACGTGGTGAACGCCTCGA
>DASSZO010000215.1:0-4785 GCA_035702815.1 Candidatus Aquilonibacter sp.
TCGAGGGCAAGGGCGAATATTGGCTCGCCGATCAGCTCGTCGAGAGAGTCCGTCATGAGCCCGCAACAATAGAGATCGGCGGTCAGAACTTCGTTTCGGATCAGGACGGAAAATGGAGTCCCGCGTAGGCCCAACCGTCGGTCGATGGCCACACTCCGGGCGGCGATCAGGAAACATTCAGCCTGGCGTGGGCGTAATGGATGCGTGGAGATGCGAAGGACGTTCGTCGCCTTGGCCGCGCTTGCCGTTCTTGCCGGCGTCGGTGTGCGCGTTCATGCCGCGCCCGATCCGTACCAAATTTTCGCGCGCTCGCGTGCCTTCTGGCTCGAACAACGCTATCCGCGCGAGCTGACCTACCGCATTGCAGTCGACATAACCGAAGCCGGCCATGAACGCATCGAGCACTACGACGCGATCTACGACGCGGTCGACAACGTCGTTCACGTCGACCCCGTGAGCGACTACGAGCGCGAGCATCCGGTCAAACCCAAAGGCGTCAATCTCGGACTGCTCATTCCGCTCGGGAAGCCGTTGCCGACCGACGATTTTCTCGGCGTTCCGCATCTCGCACCGACGTACTCATTCGGAATGGCGCCGTTTGTGCCGGCTCCAACCCCGACGCCGTTTAATTCGATGGCACTCGTCAACGAGATCCGGCGAGAATTTCACGATCCGAATCCGCGCAAAACGTCCCCGCAGCCGTCCGCTTCGCCGGGGTTATCGGAGATTGCGACGGTCGTTGCGCGCAACCGCGACTACTCGATCGCGCTGCTGGGTACGGAGGCGATCGACGGTCACCCCTGTTACCACCTGGCGCTCAAACCGATGCGCGATCCTGGTCGCTTTCGCATCCGTGAAGCGTGGATCGACGAAGCGACGTTCGCACCGTGGCAACTCAAAGACGCGTCGAATTTTGTCGATGGCCCCGGCACGACGATTCCTTGGACGATCCGTTTTGCAGATATCGACGGCGCGCATTACATCAGCGAAGAACGCGCCGATCAGCCGGTCAACGCGCAAGGCGAACGTTATACGGCCGCGTCGATCCGTTTTGAATCGATCGTTGCATCCACGCGTCGGCCGCCGCCCGATCTCGGTGCGCCCAGCGGCGAACTCTTGTCCGAACCGTAGAAGGAAATGCACGCGACCCGTCCTATTTAAGGGGGTCGCCGCGACGGTTGGAACGCGTTCCCGCCGAAGCTCCGGCGGGGGCAAGTGGCGGAACTGGTAGACGCGCTGGATTTAGGTTCCAGTGGGGCAACCCGTCAGAGTTCGAGTCTCTGCTTGCCCACGTTCATGACCAGCGACATTTGTACTTCCGAAAGGAATGTACACTTAGGAGTGTCCGGCTCGGCTGGACGAAATGAAATGCCAGCGAGGGCTGGCAACATGGTTCGGACGAAGCGTCTGAACCGGGCCCCGGAGCCAGGATGGCGGGAGGGGACCGGTCAGCGAGTAGGAGCGCCCCATGAGGGGGCGCGACGAGCGTCTTCGGCCGAAGCATGTTGGCAGACCGAGCACGACGTGCGGAAGTAGCTCAGTGGTAGAGCATCGCCTTGCCAAGGCGAGGGTCGCGAGTTCGAATCTCGTCTTCCGCTCCATTCACGTAAGGGGCGCAGGCGCTCAGGCGCCGAAGCGCTCCTTTCCATTTTTAAAGACCAAGAGAAAGCAGTCGTCCGTTGAGTAGCTCGACCCTCAATCGCCTTGCTCCGACCCAAGTGGAGCTCGAGATCCCCATCACGCAGGAGGAGCTGGCCGCCGCCGAAGAGCGCGCGTTCCGTAAGCTCGCCAAGAACGTGAAACTTCCGGGCTTCCGCGCCGGGAAAGTACCGCGGAAGATCTTCGAGCAAACCTATGGCAGCAGCGCGATTACGAGCCAGGCGATGGAAGATATCGTGCCCGAGGTCTACGCGAAGGCCGTGCGCGAGCACGATTTGGAGCCGATCGACCGCCCGACGATGGAATTGCTTCCGGTTGAGGACGGCAAGCCGCCGGTGCTCAAGGCGAAGGTCGACGTGCGCCCGGCCATCGAGCTCGGTGAGTACAAGGGCATCGAGGTCGAGCGCGAGCCGATCGAGATCACGGACGAAGACGTGCAGCGCAGCCTCGAGCAGCTCGCAAAGGAGCGCGCGACGCTCGTTCCCGTCGAGCGCGAAGCGCAGCTCGGCGACGTCGTCACTATGGACTACGAAGGAAAGATCGACGGGGTCGCGTTCGACGGCGGTACGGCCAAGGGCCAGATGACCGAACTCGACGAGAACCGCTTCATCCCCGGCTTTGCCTCCGGGATCGCCGGCATGAAGCCGGGCGAGACCAAGGACGTCGAGGCGGTCTTCCCCGAGGGCTATCCCCAGGAAGATCTCGCCGGCAAAACGGCGGTGTTCACGATCACCGTTCATGACGTCAAGGCGCTCGAGCTGCCGGCCATCGACGACGAGTTCGCGAAATCGATTTCCGAAAATGAAACCGTCGATGCGCTGCGCGCCGACGTTCGCAAGCGCTTGGAGGCGATCGCCGAATCGCGTGGGCGCCGCGGCGTCGGAAACGCCGTCATGGAGAAGCTGCTCGCGTCCCGCGAATTCCCGCTTCCCGAGGTGTTGGTCGAGCGCGAAATCGATCATATGATCAACGATTCGGCATCCCAGGCCGCCCAAGCCGGGATCAGCTTTGAGGACTGGCTCAAGGAAGCGGGTAAGAGCGAGGAAGAGCTTCGTACGGAGTACCGTGCGGATGCTCAAACGCGTGTCAAAGGCACCCTGTTGATCGAGGCGATCGCAAAGGTCGAGAACATCAATGCCACGCCGGCGGACGTCGCCGAAGAGCTTGCTGCTCTCGCACGCCAGTACGGTCAGCCGGTGGACCGGATTCGCAAGGCGTTGGGCAATAACGTGCTCTCGCTCATGGACGGGATCGTGCGGAACAAGACGTTGGATTTCTTGATCGATCACGCCAAGGTCGTCGATACGAAAAAGTAGGAAGCGTTCGAAGCAACTTCGTAGCCTCGGCGGTAGTTTAGAGAACACAGCCACAACGGATGGGGAGAAGATTTTGGGACACTTAGTGCCGATGGTCGTCGAGCAGAGTGCGCGCGGTGAACGCGCGTACGACATCTACTCGCGCCTTTTAAAAGACCGGATCGTGTTTGTCGGCGGACCGATCGACGATCACTTGGCGAACCTCGTGATCGCCCAGTTGCTGTTTCTCGAGAAAGAGGATCCGGACAAAGACATCGACATGTACGTCAATTCGCCGGGCGGCAGCGTGACCGCGGGTCTGGCGATTTACGACGCGATGCGCTTCATCAAGCCGGACGTCGCGACGATTTGCATGGGCATGGCGGCCTCGATGGGCTCGGTTCTGCTCACCGGCGGAGCCGCCGGCAAGCGATTCGCGCTCCCGCACGCCAAGATCCTCATCCATCAGCCCTGGGTCTCGCAGATCGGCGGCCAAGCGACGGACGTCGAGATCGCGGCCCGCGACCTGATCGCGACCCGTCAGACCATCGCCAAGATCTACGAAAAGACGACCAGCAAGCCCATCGAGCAGATCCTCAAGGACATCGACCGGGACTACTACATGACCTCCGAAGAAGCCAAGGACTACGGGATTATCGATCACGTTATCGAAGACCGTGGGGCCTTGTCGACGCCGGCTTAAGCCGAGAAGGACGCCCGAAAACTCATGTTCCGTTTCGGAGACGAGAAGGGTCAGCTCAAGTGCAGCTTCTGCGGCAAATCGCAGGAGCAGGTGCGCAAGTTGATCGCTGGTCCGGGCGTGTACATTTGCGACGAATGTATCGAGCTCTGCAACGAGATCATCGAGGAAGAGCTCTATAAGAACGTCGATGAGAACCTACGCCTGCGCAACATCCCCAAGCCCAAAGAGATCAATCACATCCTCAATCAGTATGTGATCGGGCAGGAGCGGGCCAAGAAATCTCTCGCCGTCGCGGTTTACAACCACTACAAACGCATCAACGCGGGCGGCACCGCCGACGACGTCGAGCTGCAGAAGTCAAACATTCTGCTGGTCGGGCCGACCGGGTCGGGCAAGACGTACCTCGCGCAAACGCTCGCGAAGATTCTCGACGTTCCTTTGGCGATGGCCGATGCGACGTCGTTGACCGAAGCGGGCTACGTCGGCGAAGACGTCGAGAACATTCTGCTCAAGCTCATTCAAGCGGCGGACTACGACGTCAAGCGCGCGGAGAAGGGCATCGTCTACATCGACGAGATCGATAAGATCGCGCGCAAGAGCGAAAACCCGTCGATCACGCGCGACGTGTCGGGCGAAGGCGTGCAGCAGGCGCTGCTCAAGATTCTCGAAGGGACGACGGCCAACGTTCCGCCGCAGGGCGGCCGCAAACACCCGCATCAAGAATTCATCCAGATCGACACCACGAACGTCTTGTTCATCTGCGGCGGTGCGTTCGACGGTTTGGAACGTATCATCGAATCGCGCGTGAGTGCGAACAACATGGGCTTCCGCGCGACTCCAGAGGGCAAGAAGGACGCGCGGACCGGCAAACTGCTCCAGTCGCTTATGCCGGAAGATTTGCTGAAGTTCGGGTTGATTCCGGAATTCATCGGACGTCTTCCGATCGTCGTAACGCTCGATGCACTTGACGAACTCGCGCTGCGCCGAATTCTCACCGAACCGCGCAACGCGCTCGTTCGCCAGTTCCAGAAGATCATGAATATGGACGGCGTCGATCTGCAGTTCACCAAGGACGCCCTGGTTGCAATCGCGACCAAGGCGCAGAGCCGCAAGACCGGCGCACGCGGT
>DASSZO010000250.1:0-12094 GCA_035702815.1 Candidatus Aquilonibacter sp.
GTTTCCGACGGCGCCCTCGAGTTCATCGGTCTCTACGTCAACCCGCTCGCGACGACCGCGATGATTCTCAACACCGCGCCGCCGCCGCTCGACGATGCTGCGCGCGCAATCGACCCTGCGCTCTCGCTCGCCGCGTTTGCCTCGCGTGTCTTTCGCGTGCTCGCCGTGCAGCATCCGCCGCTCGCGGAGGCGCTCACGAACGCCGCGAGCGCGCTCGAACGCGCCTAAGCGAGCGCAGGAATCTGCGCGAACGTTCCGGCCAGAATGCCCTTTGACGGACGGCCGAGCCACCGTTCGAGCACCGTTGCGTACACGCTTCGAAAATCGGTGGTGAACTCGACGTTGCCCATGTTCGTTTTTTCGAGATCGGGCAGCGAGCCGTAGAGGCCGCCCTTTACTCCGCCGCCGATGAGAAAGAGCGGCGATGCTTCACCGTGATCGGTGCCTGCGCTCGCGTTCTCCGCGATACGGCGCCCGAATTCGCTAAAGGTCATCGTCAAAACACGCCCGTCGTTGCCATGGGCGCTCAAATCGTCGTAAAACGCGCCGATCGCATCGGAGAATTCGCGCAGCAGCCGGTCTTGCGTGGCTTTTTGGCTGACATGCGTATCGAAGGAACCATGCTGCACGTAGAGTACGCGCGTGCCGATGTTGCTTGCGACGATCTGTGCCGCAAGCGCAAGGCTTCGGCCGAGCGGGGTTGCCGGGTAGGAAGCATCGGTCTTGTAGCCGGCGACAAGCTTCGGCAACTCTTCGGACCCGCGCTGCGCATCGTCCTCGATTTCCGCGATATGCGCGAGGTACGGCGACTCGAACGGAAAGCGATGATCGCGCACCAGTTGCGCGTACGTCGATCGAGAGGCGCTATTGCGATCGCTGACGAGCCCGTATCCGCCGATCTGTGCGACGGCCGGAACGTCGACTCGGTTCGAGATCAACGCTTCGGGCAGCACCTGCGAAAGCGCGATGCCGTTGAAGAGATTATCTTTGGGCAAATTCGCGTCGTCGAGATAGCGCCCGAGCCAACCGGTATGTTCGTACCGTTCCGGGGCGGCGGTTTGCCAAATCTCCGTCGAGCGAAAATGCGAGTGATCGGGATTGGGATATCCGACGCTTTGCACGATGGCAACCTTGCCGCGATCGTACATCGATTTGAGCGACGCCATCTCGGGATTGAGCCCGATGGCATTGTCGATTGCCAGCACGTCGCTTTGACGGACGGCGAGCGTCGGGCGCATACGGTAATAGGCCGGATTGCCGTGCGGAACGACGCAATTGAGGCCGTCGTTGCCCCCCTGAAGATTCACGAGCACGAGCACGCGATTCGACGACCCGGGCAAGCCGGGAAGCGGTGTGGCTGCGAGCGCCGATGCCAAAACGTGATCGGCATTCGCCACGACGGCCAGACCGGAGAGAGCGCCGAGGACAAATCGTGCGCGTTTCATGCTTTCACCTCGATACGAACTTATGCGAGTTGGTAAGCGGGCGTCGCCATCGTCAGATAGGCGGCGCCGCGAATGCGCTCTTGAAAATTTTCCATGCCGAGCGCCTTGAGTGCCGATGTGGAACTTCCGTTGAGATACGCGAGCAACTGAGCATGCGCGTCGTCGGATACGTCACTCTGGAGCAAGAGCTGCGGCAACTCGAACGCCGCGCTTTTCGCGTCGACCGGCAACCGGTCGAACCATCCCGAACGGTCCATCATCGGCGAGTTGGTGAGCTGCGCCAGGAAATTCTGACGAGCGATCATCGTTTGGGACGTTACCCAGTTCTGACCGCCCGGCCACCCGGCAACATTGGGCGGGTAGTAGAGAATCTGTCCCATGGCGGCAAGCGCGCGCGGCGCCGTTCTTTCGATCTCCGGTAGAGCGAGCGCCTTGTGCGTGCCGACCACGAATTCGACGGGGCTTTTGATGAGCGCGCGATACGCGCGCGGTGAGTAAAAGACGTTGCTTTGAAGCAAGGTCGACATCACGGGAGCGAGGTTGAAATCGTTTTTCCGAATGACTCCCGCAAACGCGTCGATCAACTGAGGTTCCGGGTCGTTGTAAACGAAAAAGCTGAGAAGTGTCTGGGCCCAGAATCGAGCGGCAGCCGGCTGCTCGTAAATGATCGACACGATATCGCTGCCGTCGAAATTCCCGGTCTTACCGAGAAATCGCTTGACGCCCGTATCATGAATGCGCGGACGATCGACGAACGCGCCGGTGCGGCGGTCGACGGTCCATCCGGTGAACGCGCGCGCGGATTGCCGGATATCTTCTTCGGTGTAGTTGCCGTGCCCGAGCGTGAACAACTCCATCAGTTCGCGCGCGTAATTTTCGTTTGGATGCGCTTTGCTGCTTCTCGCGTTGTCGAGATAGATCAGCATCGCGGGGTCCTTGCTGACGGCGAGCGTGAGGTCGCGAACATTCCCCAGAGCGCGCGAGCGGTAAAGCTGGTTTTGATTGAAGACGTAGTTCGGCCACACCCCCTTTTGAATCGCCGCCGTGGTGAAGTGACCGTGAAACAGCAACGTCATCTTTTCTTGCAGAGGTGCGGGCGTCGTCAACATGCGGTTGAGCCACCACATCTGCATCGAAAGAATCGAACGGCGCGCGTTTTTACGCACCGTCTTCAACGCGGCGCGCCGCTCGCCGGGAGCGAGCAATGCGATCCCTCGCATGTCGGTGGCCGGATCGTACACATCCGACGGCGCCGCGAGATGCGATGTGTCGGGAAAATGAATGAGCGCCTCGACGGCCGAGCGCGGCGACTTGCGCGCCACCGCGGCGATCTCATCAGGGGATCCGCCGAAACCCGCGCGTCGCAAGAGGTGTGCCGCCAACCGCTCGTTCCATGAACCGCGGTAGGGTAGGAGTGCCGAGCCCGCATCTACTGTGCCGGCCGGCCGATTCAATCCCGCTGCCATATATCTATTGAACGAAGCCGGCGCCCCAAACGTCATGAAGGACGGGTTAAGCCCGCTGCTTGACGAACGAGCGAGCCTCGTGAGCCTTCTCGAATCCCGACTCGAACGACAGAGCGACGCGTTCGCTCGCAACGCCGAGCGCATGAGCGCGCTCGTGGCCGAATACCGTGACCGGCTCGTCGCCGTCCGCGAAGGCGGCGGGCCCGACGCCACCGCGAAGCATCGCAAGCGAGGCAAGCTGACGGCGCGCGAGCGCATCGACGAATTGATTGACCGCGGCTCGGACTTTTTGGAGTTCTCGACGCTTGCGGCATACGAGATGTACGGGGGAGACTCACCCTCGGCCGGGATCGTGACCGGCATCGGATGCATCGAAGGGCAACACTGCGTCATCGTGGCCAACGATGCGACCGTCAAGGGCGGAACCTACTATCCGATGACGGTCAAGAAGCATCTGCGCGCGCAAGAAATCGCCGAGCAGAACCATCTGCCGTGCGTCTATCTCGTCGATTCCGGCGGCGCCTTCTTGCCGCTGCAAGCCGACGTCTTCCCCGATCGCGAACACTTCGGCCGCATCTTTTACAATCAGGCGCGCATGTCGGGCAAACGCATTCCGCAAATTGCCGCGGTCATGGGTTCGTGTACCGCGGGCGGCGCGTACGTGCCCGCGATGAGCGACGAAACCGTCATCGTCAAAGGCAACGGCACGATCTTTCTCGGCGGCCCACCGCTGGTCAAGGCCGCAACGGGCGAAGAAGTCAGCGCGGAAGAGTTGGGCGGCGCGGACGTTCACACGCGCGTCTCCGGCGTCGCCGATCACTTCGCAAACGACGATCGGCACGCGCTGGGCATCGTGCGCGAGATCGTCGCCAATCTGCACCGCGAACTTCCCCGTCAATGGGACCGCATCGAAGCGCGGCCGCCGAAATACGATCCGCGCGAGATCTACGGCGTCATTCCCGCCGACAGCCGAATCGGCTACGACGTGCGCGAAATCATCGCGCGATTGGTCGACGGGTCGGAATTCCACGAATTCAAAGCCCGCTACGGAACGACGCTCGTCTGCGGATTCGCGCACATCGAGGGTCATCCGATCGGCATTTTAGCCAACAACGGCATCCTGTTCAGCGAGAGCGCGCTCAAAGGCGCGCACTTCATCGAGCTGTGCGCGCAGCGCGGAACCCCGCTGCTCTTCTTGCAGAACATCACCGGCTTCATGGTCGGCAAAGAATATGAAAACGGCGGCATCGCCAAAGACGGCGCGAAACTGGTGATGGCCGTCGCGTGTGCGGAAGTGCCGAAGTTTACCGTCGTCATCGGCGGCAGCTTCGGCGCCGGCAACTACGGCATGTGCGGACGCGCGTATTCGCCGCGCCAGCTATGGATGTGGCCGAACGCGCGCATCAGCGTCATGGGCGGCCCGCAAGCAGCGAGCGTGCTTTCGACGGTCAAAGGCGACATGACGCCGGAGGAAAAGGCGAAGTTCGAAGCCCCGATCCTCGAGAAGTACGAACACGAAGGCAGCCCATACTATTCGACGGCGCGGCTCTGGGATGACGGCATCATCGACCCGCTCGACACGCGCCGCGTGCTCGCACTCGGGCTCGATGCGGCGGCACACGCGCCGCAACCGCCGACGCATTTCGGCATCTTCCGCATGTGATCGCGGCAGCGTACGCCGCGATGTGCCTCATCTGGGGCACGACGTGGCTTGCCATCAAGATCGGGCTGCACGGATTGCAGCCGATCACCGGCGTCGGCTTTCGCTTCGTGCTCGCCGGACTGTTGCTCTATGGCGTTGCGGCCGCCAGCGGACGGCTGCGCCCGCTGCGCGAGCTGCCGTGGCGCGTTATCCTCGTGTATTCGACGATGCTGTTCGGCATCGATTACGTCTTGACGTATACCGCCGAAACGCGCCTGGACTCCGGCTTGGTTGCGGTGCTGTTTTCCACGCTGCCCTTCTTCAATTTCGCATTCGGGCGATTCATGATCGGCGAGCACGCAACGCCGCGCGTCTGGCTGGGAGCGACGATCGCTTGCGTGGGTATCGCCGTCATGTGTTTATCGGGCCAAGTACGCGGCTCACCGCTTTACGCGCTCGCGGCGATCGGCTCGGCCGCGGGTTCGGCCTTCGCGAACGTCTACGCAAAGAAACACAGCCATCACGATCCGCTTGTGACGCTGCCGCCCTCGATGCTGATTTCCGGTCTCGTGCTCAGCGTCGCCGGCACGATGTTCGAAGCAACCGACTGGCATGCGGCACTCGCGCCGTCGTCACTTCTCGCGCTCGCGTATCTCGCGGTCTTCGGAAGTGCCGGCGCCTTCTTCTTGATGATGTGGTTGCTACGCCGCATACCGGCGTGGGGTATCGGCGTCGCGTCCACGATCTTTCCGATGGTCGCAATCATCGTCGGCGCGCTCTTCGGCGGCGAACAATTCGGGATGCGCGACCTCGCCGGCTGCGTGCTCGTGCTCGGCGGGGTCGCGCTCGCGCTTACGGTTTCGGGAACGAGTCCGGAAAGAACTTGAAGTAGTTCGGCGCCTCAACCCACTTGCCGTTGGCATACTTCAGCGTTGCCGACGCTTTCGGCTTGGTCGGACAGCACATCGGCGCCTTCGGACCGTAGTATGGCCCGTTGAGCTGCAGCGCCGCCAGTCCATTACTCGACGGCACGATCTTTGCGTTCAAGTCGCATCCGTTCTCGAGCGTCACGGCGGGGACGACCTTATTTGTTTTGGCGTCGTAGCGAAAGACCGTGATGTCCGCGGATCCGCAGTCCGCGCCGCTTTGGTGCGAAGCGACCACGAGTTGTTCCACGCCGCTTTCCATCAACTGTCCCGCGCCGACGATCGACGCCGATTGCCGCGGAAACCACATGTTCGCGCCGCTCGCCTTTGAAAGCGCGTCGAGCGGTCCGCCGTTTACGGGCGATTGATAGCGTAAATGGTACGTGTTGCCGTCGATCTGATAGATCGAGACGTACCACTGGTAGAACGTTTCGGTCGAGTCCTTACCGACGGCTTTTTTGCTGACGACGCCGCGCCATTGGCTGTGCATCGCCTGACCGGCCAAGTACACGACTTTGCTGTCGACGACCGTGCCGGGCGGGGCGGGATCGAAGGACGGATGGGGCGGTTCTTCCGCGCGGGCGACGGAGCCGGCGACGAGGAGTGCCGAGAAGAAGGCTGCGGCTAACAATTTCATCTTGCCCGCTTCGCGTCGTTCGCCGCGAAAACCCGCGCTATTTGATCGTAACGGCGAACGTGATCGTGCCCTGCGAGGTGCCCGTCACGTTGGGGGGCACGAGTTGGAAGGTGGCGCCGCCGATCTGCGCCGCAAATGCGGTCGCACCGGCCGTTCCACCCGATGTGAAGAGCGTTCCCGAGGTCGAATCGCCGCACGTGTTTGCAACCGCGCCGCACGTGGTGTTCGACGAGCCAAGGCCCGCGCGAAGCGCTTCGGTCAAACCGTTGCTGGTCGTGCCCCAGTTTCCGCCCGTGGTGCCGTCGTCGCTAATCGTCAACTGCCCCGCGGCGGTTACGAGAAACGCGGCGGTGTTCGACCCTTCGGTGCCAAGGCCGCCGCCCTTCATAATGTTGCGGTAATCGAGCGTGTAGCGAACGATGCCTCCGGGGCAGACGCCGCTCGACGGAACCGATTGTCCGCTCGGACATCCCGTCGTCACCACCGTCGTTTGTTTCGTGATCGGAATGAAGCCCGCGTAGAGCTCGTTGTGCGTGTAGTTGACGGTGGTTCCGACGCTCGCCGCAAGGACCGCATCGTACGAATTGAAGGCGACGGTGTTCGCCGGCACGCTGTAGACAGCCCACACCGTGTACTTCACCGCGGTACGCTTCGCGACACTGAAGCTTGCACTCGACGTGGATCCGGACGTCGACGGCGAGAACGGCGTCGTGGTCGCTCCGCTGCAATCTGCAACGCCCGCGTTATCCGGACACAATCGCACCGTCCAACCCGTCAGACTCGTTGGTGCGGTCGCGGTCAACGTCACCGTTTTCGCACCGTTGGTCGTATTATCGTAATAGAATGCGTTGCCGACGCTCACGGTACCCGTGCCCGAAAGGGTGTTGCCGGACCACGTGCCCGGAACGGTTCCGCTATTGATGAATGTGGCGCCGCTCGGGACGAAGCTGCGCGCGGTAAAGTCGTTGTTGTTCGTGGCCGTCACCGATCCGTCGTAGGAACCGGTTTCCTCGGCGCCGTTGTAGGTTGCGTCGGATGTATCGATCGGACCGACGTACGGAGCCGAGCCGGATGACGTGCTGTAACATTCCGCGCCCGAAGGGACGCCCGGCACCTGCGTGTAGGAAATGGTTCCGCTTACGCCGCTCTGTCCCGACGTTGCGCCGTACGCTTCATTGACGCCGTACACCGTGGTACCGTTCGTACCGCCGGTTACCGTCGCGGAGACTGGGCTGCTCGAATAGACCGCGCCGCCGCCGCCACCGCCGCCCGGTCCGTGCGCCGTCGTCGTTGACGTATCGCCCGACTTGTTGTATGCCGACGTACCGGCCGCGCCTTGCGCGTAGACGGTGATGCCCGAAAACGATTGCGGCGACGTGATGACGACGCTGCCGCCCGCGCCGCCGCCGCCGCCGCCGTCATTATCCGGTGCGAGGCCGACGGTTCCATTGGCGTAGATCGTCGCCGACGAACCGCTCGTATTGGCAATGCGCATCATGACGATTCCGCCGCCGACGCCGCCGGATGATCCATAGGCGTTGTACGAATTGTTCTGCGATCCGTTGTTATTCGAACCTGCGCCGCCGCCACCGCCCATGAACACACGCGCCGCAGAGGGCGACATCGCGGTTGCGCCGCGGCCGCCGATATCGGCGTTATGCGTCGAACCGTCGTTTGCGGCGTAGTTCGCAGCCGCGTTCGCACCGGGATTGTTCGTCGGGTAATTCGGCTCTTGCGGCGTCCACGGATAGCCGCCGTTCCCGCCGGCGCCGCCGTTCGAACCGCCGCCGCCGCCGGTGTTTTGATCGTTCGATTTCGGATCGTCGTCGCTGCCGCCGCCGCCGGCGTCGCCGGGCGAGCCCATCGCCATGTCTCCGCCCGGATATCCGTCGGTCGTTCCCTTGTTGACCGTCGGCGACGCGGGCGAACTCGGCGTCGTAAAGCTCGTATAGCCGAACGTGTAGGCCGGCGTTCCGAGAATCCCCTCGCCTTTGAATCCTTGCCCCGGCGGATTCGACGACGGCGTGCCGTTCATCGTCGCGCTATCCACCCAATCGTTGTTGAGTACCGAAGCCGGGGATGAACCGGCGACGGAGACGCCGCCGCCGCGAAAGCCGTTGCCGGTCGCATAGATCGACGCACCGCCGAGATTGAGCGTCGATGCAATATCGAGCGCCGCAATGCCGCCCGTCGCTCCATCCCAATAGGCGGAACGAAACGTGCTCGAGAGCGTGGCGCTGACGTATTGCGGCACGCGCACGACCTGGTACGTTTTCTGCCCCGACCCGCCGCTCGCGCTCTCCTCATCGTAGCTGTTGATGAATCCGTTGCTCGCACCGGCGCCCGCGATCGTAACGGTGTATGGGCCCGTGCCGCTAACGCTCGCCACCTGCACGTATTCGTACAAACCGGCGTTACCGGCGCTCGTCATCCCATACGATGACGAGTTGACCGAATTGAGCGAGCCGTCTTGCATCTGAATGACGAGCAACAGATCGCCGGCCGCGGGGGCGGTCGAGGCGCCGCCGCCCGCCGTATCGATCGTCAACGTCAACGAGTTCGAACCGGCCGCGACGAAGCCGATCGCGGGCTGAAAATACGTGTTGTAAACGCCGCTAAGCGTGCCCGGCGAACCGTCCTTACCCGCCTGACAGCTCCAGGTCGCGGCGAGTGCGGGCTGCACGGTGGCAACGCCGGAAACTGCAATCGTCGCGATGATTTGCACCGCGGCGATCGCTGCTGCGAGAAACCGCTTCAGTGTTGCTTTCCCCATCCAAAAATTCGATCGATCAGCGTGGTAAAGGTGAGATAGAGTCCTTGATGTTGCGGCTGCCCGAGCAACGTCGGATCGACGCTGCCCGAGATCGTGTATCCGAGTGCGACGCGCGCCGTACTCCCAAGCGTGACGCCGGTTTCGGCGGCAACCTCGGTCGTTCGCGCTCCCGTCGCGCCCGGTACCATCGCCGTACGCGCCTCGATCGCAATGTCTTGGCGCGACCCGATGCGCTGCGTCGCGCGCGCCGACCACAGGGTCGTTCGCGCCGCATAGACGCCGCCGCCGTCGAATTTATATGCAAAGCGGCCGGCGAGTTCGAGGCGATGCGTCGGACGAAACAATTCTTCGAACGACGCGACATTCGCCGCCTCACCCGACAAAAGCGTCCCGTTCGCGCGCTCGTAATCGAAGAGCGAAATCCAACGGTCCGAACGCTGCGGACGATACGCCAGCGAGATCCGGTCGTCGATCGCGTGCACGCCATTTCCGTACGCTCGCTGAATGAATCCAACGGCGGAGAGATCGTCGGTGAGACGCCCTGCCATCGCCGCCGAGATCGTCGATCCCGCCGAAGCGCCGGTTCGATCTTGATACGAGAGCGAACTGCGGAACCGGTTCGACGACGGGGCGTACGTGACGGCCGCGCCAAGAACCGTAAACCCTTGTGCGCCGGCGCCCACGGCGTTAGCCGCCTGCGCCGTCAAGTTCGCGGCGAGATTGGCATTGAGGCGAAGGCGTTCGTCGATCCCCAACGCATCGTACATGTTGGCGCCGTTGCCCGTCTGATCCATCACGTATTCCGACCGGATCGTGGTGGACGGCGAAAGCGGTTGTTCGATTCCGAATTGAAAGGACCGCGTCGATGCGGTCGTGACGTTGAGGTTCGTCGTCGAGTTTGCAAACGTAGCGGATGGCTGTGTGCTGAGCAATTCGCGCGCAAAGAGTCGCCCGCGCTTGGGCATCTCATAGGACGCCTCAAGCGCAGTCTGCGACGGCTGCGTCGAGCCGACGTCGCTTCCCGAAATTGTCAGCGCTTCACTTACCATCAACCCCAAGCGGTGCGGCCCGTGATACGCCACCTGTCCGTCGAGCTGAGTTTGATTGGTATTCGCGAGCGCGACGTAGCCGCCGTTAGGCGAGGCGGACGGGGCCGGTTCAACGCCGGCGACGGATTGACGGTGCTGCGTGAGACCCGCGCCGACGGTCACATATTTTCCGATGGAACGCAGATAGTTTACCGAGGCGTCGATCTCGTTACTCGTCGCGCCGACGCCGCTTTGGCTCTGTTCGGCAAGACGAAGATGCAGCTGCCCGTTCGCGGGCGATCCGTGCGTGAACTCGGCGTGCGACGCGCGCGTGCCGGGTGAGCTGAATCCGCCGAACGGATCGCTATAGCCCGCCGTCGTTGCTTGATAGCCCAGATCGATCGCATTGGTTGCCGACCGATGGGTCAGCGACACCGAGAGCGCGTCTCCGGCGCTGGGAACGCTCTGGCCGCCCAACTGCAATTCCCCGCCGAAATTCGGCAGCGAGCCGCGGCTGGCGGCGTGCGAGATCGAAAAGCCGCCGCCGTTCCAGGTGCGCGCAAAGGACTGTGTCCCCAGCGTGAAGTTTCCGGTTCCCGTTGCGTCGTTGACGTAACTCGCTTGGAGAATGCTGCGCCCGTCGCGCGTGAGCGCATAACTGGCTTGGCCGCCCGTCGTTTGCGACGACACGCCCGCGCCTTGATACTCGTATTGAAGCGAGATCACTTGCGGATTGAACAGCGGGTCGTACGGTAGCGGAATGTTGATGAAGCGCAGCAGACCCGTCGCGTAATCGATCGTGTAGTCGACGTTACGGACGAGTGGCGTTTGGCGGATCATCAGCCCCGTCCCGCGATCGAGCGTGACGAGCCGAAGCAGTTCCGAGCCGACGACGATGTCGGGGTGCAGCGGCGCGTTGAGCTTTGCCAGGCCGTTGATCGGAAGAATCGTCGAAACGAATGCCTGCTGATTGCGCGCGGTAAATCCGCGCAGCTCGAGCCGTCCGGTCCTGCCGAGTGAAAGATCGACGTGTGCACCGTTGAGGAGTTGTTGGTAGGATCCCACGTCGGCCGGTCCGACGTTCGCTTGATACTCGCCCCACAACGCGGTGCTCTTGCCGTGGTCGATGCGCGCGTAGAAGTGGTCTTGGGAGCGATACGGATCTGCGATCGTCGACGTGTCGCCGTACGTCAGATACGGACGGCTGTTCGGCGAGTCGACGGGTGCGCCGAGCGAGGAGAGCGGAGCCAAACGGTTCTGCGATTCGTATGCCGCAGTCAGCAGCGTCTTCCCGCTGCGATCGACCGCGCCCGTGGCAAAGAGCGCGATGCGGTTGCGCCGCGCGCCGCCGTTGTCGGGATTCGAATCGCCGTCGACCTGCCCAGGAACGACGCCCGCACCGGCCGAGGCCAAGCCGCTGACGAACGCTGGGCGAACGTAGGGTTCGACGTAAAACGAACGGCGCAGATATGCGTCGCCGATTCGTATCTCCATCTCGAATGCACCGGCGACCGTTCCGGCAGCGATCGGAATCGCGACGTAGCCGCCGACGGGGAGCGACAGGCGCGCCGTCATCGGTCCCTCTTCGGCGGCATCGAGCGCTTTGGGAAGATCGGCGATGGAAACGTTCCCGGAAAGAATACGGACCTCGACGCGTTCGGCCGGCGCGGCGCCGTGCCCGTAGCGGTCGACGGCAAAGACGTTGAGCGGAGCGACGGTTTTGCCGTCGGCAACGAGGTGCTGCACGAACTCGGCGCGGATCGCCTGTGCCTGGCCCGGGCCGTAGACCGTGATCGAGGTGGACGGGCCGCGCCGGTTATTCGCACCAAGCGGCGTTGCTTCGATGACGTTGGGGCCTGCATCGAGCGGAACGCCATAATAGAACCAACGCGTCTCGCCGGTCTTGCGATCGATCGTGCGCTTTCCGATGTGCTTCGTATCGACGAGCACACCGTTCGCGCGCAGTTCGACGGCAGCTCCCGCTTGCGTGGCAACCGTCACTTCGGTCGCGGCAACTGTAGCGGCTGCGCCGTTGGCAGGTGTAACGAACGACGCGGTGAGCGCGCCCGTTGCCGTCGGCGCCGCGTCAAGGGCCGGCGCCGCCGGAACGGCGACCGCTGCCGGCGCGGCACCGTCGATCAGCGACAGCGCCATGAGCATCGCACCGGTGACCTGAA
>DASSZO010000075.1:0-15300 GCA_035702815.1 Candidatus Aquilonibacter sp.
GCCGATGACTGCCGGCGATATTCCGGACGTTCTGCGCATCGAACGCACGTCGTTCTCGACCACGTGGCCGTCCGATGCGTTTTACAATGAACTCACGACGAACAAACTCGCGCACTATTACGTGGGACGCGTCGACGGCAAGATCGTTGCCTACGGCGGTATCTGGGTCATCTTCGAAGACTCGCACGTCACGACCATCGCAGTTGATCCAACGTATCGCGGGAAGAAATACGGCGAAGTGATGCTGCTCAAGCTCATCGACGAGGCGATCGAACGCGGCGCAGCATGGATGACGCTCGAAGTGCGCGAGAGCAACGTGTCCGCCCAACAGCTCTACCGTAAATACGGGTTCACCACCGTTACGACGCGCAAGGGCTACTACAGCGACAATAACGAGAATGCACTCGTGATGTGGGCCGGAAATCTCAAAGGCGACTTGTATAAAGCGCGCCTGGCGGCGTTGCGCGCGCGCGTGAGCGGCTAGGAGTCCGGCGCTGCAATTTCTTCCCTTGGCTCGTCGTGTGCGCGAACATCTGGGACAAGGCCATCGCTACGAACACGTGGTTCGCGTCGCACGATGCGCCGACGTGCTCGCCCACATTCATGGCGCCGATTCCAGCAAAGCGCGGCTCGCCGGCATGCTGCACGACATCGCCCGCTTGTATTCGACCAAACGACTACTTGACGAATGTGAATTGCGCGCGATGGAGATCGATGCGTTCGAGCGCGACCATCCGATCGTATTGCACGCCCGTCTGGGCGCGCAGATCGCGCAAGAAAGCTTCGCGGTTCACGATCCCGAGATTCTCTCGGCGATTGCCAAACACACCGTCGGCGCGCCGGAAATGTCGACGCTCGACTGCATTCTCTATTTGGCGGACGGGCTCGAACCGGGCCGTCCGTTTCCCGAACGCGCCGGACTTTGGAAATTGGCGTTGACGGATCTTCACGAAGCGATGCGCGCGACGATCGCGCAATCGTTGCAGTATATGGAACGGCAGGGATTGGCTGTCGCGCCGCAGACACTAGCAGCCGCCAAAGCCTTCGGCTTGGCAGAGGGAGTTTTACCATCGCTGAATTGATCGACATCGTCCGCGAAGCGGTAGAAGATCGTAAGGGCGAAGATTTCCAAACGATCGACGTGAGCGAACGGACGATTCTCGCCGACACGTTCGCGCTCGTCACCGGACGGTCGAAAATTCAAACGCGCGCGATCGCCGACGCGATCGTCGAGAAGGCCAAAGCAAACGGCTTTGCCGTGACGCGCGTCGAGGGCTATAACGACGGGACCTGGATTTTGATCGACCTCGGCAACGTGATCGTGCACGTCTTCACCGCCGAGCAACGGCAATTCTACAACCTCGAACGGCTGTGGAGCGAAGTCGAGAAGCGGCAGGCGCAGTCCTCATGAGCAAGCGTACGCGCAGCGCGTCTAAGGAAGAGTACTACCGGCCGTCTCGCTTTGAGTTTTGGAAGCGGCTCTTCATTTGGATCTTCATCTTCGTCTTCGCGTTCAGCGTCGCCGGCGGCATCATCGCCTTTAGCGTGAGCCGCTGAAACTCCGGCACCCCCCTCGCGATACTAGCCCTCGGAGGATATCGAACCATATGAAACGCCTCGGCGCATTCGTCGCGACCGCCCTCGCCCTCGTCCTGACGGCGCTGCCCGCATCGGCAGCCCAGTTCGTCCAGGACGGCGCCGGCATGTTCTCGGCAGGGACGATCGCTCAGCTCGACCAGCGAATCGGCGCGTTCAACGCGCAGACCGGCAAACAGATTCTCGTCGTGACCGTGCCTTCGCTCAACGGAGAGACGCGCCAACAAGCCGCGCAGACCGTTTTTCGCGAGCAGCAGGTCAACGGCGTGCTCATTTTTATTGCCAAGGCCGAACGCCAAGACATGATCATGGTCGGCACGCGAACCGCGCAGTTTTTCCCGGCTTCGACGACCGCGCAGATTCGCGAAGCGATGGAAGCGCAATTCAAAAACGGAGACTTTGACGGCGGCATAACCACCGCGGTCAGTCAGACGCTCGACGTCTTTCGTGCGCACCTTGGCAGCTTGCCAAATGCCAACGCGCCGCGCAATTATCCGGCGACGACCTATCAGCGGCCGGCACCCGTCTCTAACGGAGTACATATTCCCGTGATTTTGTGGATCGTCATTATCATCGTCGGCTTCATGATCATCCGGTCGATCTTCCGCGCAATGGGTGGACCCCGCACCTACGGCGGCCCGGGCGGCGCGCCGATGGGCGGCCCCGGCTACGGCCCGGGTCCCGGCTACGGCGGCCCCGGATACTACGGCGGCGGTGGCGGCGGCTTTTGGAGCGGACTGCTCGGCGGCCTCGGCGGCGCGTGGCTCGGCAACGAAATGTTCGGCGGCAACCGTGGAAACACGATCATCGAACAGCCCGGTACCAACATGGTCGCCGGTGACGGCGGCGGCAACTTCGGCGGCAACGCTCCCGACCCGGGCGGCTGGGGCAACGACGCCGGTCAAGCCGATCCCGGCGCCTCGAGCGGCGGCGACTGGGGAGGCGGCGGCTTCGGCGGCGGTGATTTCGGCGGCGGAGGCGGCGGCTTCGGCGGCGGCGACTTCGGCGGCGGAGGCGGCGGCAGCGACTCCGGCGGCGGCTGGTAGAGCAACAATCAGAAAGAGGGGTGGCGCAAGCGCCGCCCCTCTTTTTTGTGTCATCCCGAGCTTGTCGAGGGACGCGCTTGCATATCAACTAACGCGGGCCGTCCTTCGACAAGCTCAGGATGACAAAAGGGGAACGCGCGCTACAACGTTCTCATCCCAAGCACACCGTGTCATCCCGAGCTTGTCGAGGGACGCGCTCGCCTATCAGGTAACGCGCGCCATCCTTCGACAAGGTCAGGATGACAAAGGGCAACGCACACTACAACGTTCTCATCCCGAGCCGACCTTGTCATCCCGAGCTTGTCGAGGGACGCGCTCGCCGATCAACAAACGCGCGCAATCCTTCGACAAGCTCAGGATGACAAAAAAGGCAACGCACACTACAACATTCTCATCCAAAGCACACCCTGTCATCCCGAGCTTGTCGAGGGGACGCGCCGCATATCAACTAACGCGCGCCATCCTTCGACAAGCTCAGGATGACAAAAGGCGACGCACACTACAACGTTCTCATCCCAAGCACACCGTGTCATCCTGAGCTTGTCGAGGGACGCGCTCGCATATCAACTAACGCGCGCCATCCTTCGACAAGCTCAGGATGACAAAGGGCAACGTGCACTACAACGTTCTCATCCCAAGCACACGGTGTCATCCCGAGCTTGTCGAGGGACGCGTTCGCATATCAACTAGCGCGCGCAATCCTTCGACAAGCTCAGGATGACAGGGGCGCATGCTCATCTTATTTGTGGTGGCCGGGTTTGCCGAGGTCGTGCCAGCTTGATTCGCGCATCTCCACGCCGTAGTGTTTCGCAGCTTCCTTGATGTTGGCGAACGCGAGGTCGCGATCGTCGTCGCTAACGTCTTGCACTTGATCGAATCGGGCGAGCGCCGTTTGCACGTGGCGCGCGTCCGTTAACGGTTCTTTGCGTTGCTTGGGAAAGGCGTAGACGCTTTCGGGAAGGTCCTTGCGCTCGCCTGATTCCAGCGTACCGTGTTCGGTGTGAGGTTTCCACGTCGTTTTCATAGACGAATCGTACCCGCTTTAGACCGATGTCGTGGAGAGCGAGAGCGTCGTCGAGGTGGCTGAAAATCGCGGCATCTCTTTGATGCGATCGAGGAATTGAGCCAGATCTTTTGACGTGCGTGCGCGCACTTTGGCAAAAAGGCACCACTCGCCGGTGATCGCGTAACACTCTTCGACGACGGCTGCCTCGGTCGATAGGTCGCGCACGATGCGGGTTGCCTCGTCGCACGTGCCCGAGGCCGTGCGAACGTTCACGAACGCAAGAATCGGGTAGCCCAACGACTCCCAGTCGACGAGAATCGTATAGCCGAGGATCACGCCGGCGGTTTCTAAACGGCGCATTCGTTCGCGCACGGCCGGCCGTGAGAGCGCGAGCATACGCGACAGATCTTCCTGGCTGCAGCGGGCGTTAGCGCGCAACGCCTCGATCAATCGCAGGTCCAGATCGTCGAGCTTGCGATTCGACGGCGAAGGGGATACCGGGCTCAGCATGGCAACCTCACGAACTTCCGAATCGACGGAATTATCGGAAACACTATCCGAATCGAAAACAAAACGCATAAACTGGTTTCAGATGGTAGGAATGCAACGCTTTTCCCTCACCCGAGCGCTTCCCTGGGTCGCGCTCGTCACGGTCTGGATTCTCTGGGGATCCACCTACTTGGGGATCCGGGTCGCCGTGCAGACGATCCCGCCGTTTCTCATGGCCGGCACGCGCTATGTCATTGCCGGACTCGTGCTCTCGGCGGTCATGCTCGCGTGGAAGCCGGGCCTGTTGCGGGAACTGCGCGCGGCCCAGTGGCGATCGCTTGTCACCACCGCGTTTCTTTTGCTCGGCATCGGCAACGGCTTCTTGTGCTTTGCGGAAATGACGGTGCCGTCGGGCGTTGCGGCGATCGTGGTCGCCACCGTCCCCATCTGGATGGTCGTCATTGCCGCGCTCGTCAATCGAACGCGAATTGCGGCGGCATCACTCGCCGGTCTTGCCCTCGGTATGATCGGCATCGTACTGCTGGCGGGAATGCCTGGTGCCGGCATGCCGCTGCTGCCGACGGTACTCATGCTCGTCGGGTCGTTTGCATGGGCACTCGGGTCCGTTTATGCGCGAAAACACGCGGAATTGCGCGGTAATCCGCTCATCCCCGCACTCGAAATGTTCGCCGGCGGTTTGATCCTCTGCATCATGGGATTGATGACGGGTGAAAGCGCGCAGCTCCATCTCGACGCCATTACGCGCCCGTCGATCTATGGTTGGCTATGGCTCATCGGCCCCGGCGCGCTCATCGGCTACACGGCGTACGGTTATGCCGTTCGCAAACTGCCGACGCAGATCGTTGCAACGTACGGTTACGTAAACCCGATCGTCGCCGTAGCGCTCGGAGCGGTGCTTCTGCAGGAGCCGGTCACGCTTAACGTCATCGCCGGCGGTGTTTCGATCCTCCTTGCCGTCATCGTGATTCTCTCTACACAACAACGAAAGGTCCAACGTGAAGAACCGGTTGTCGTCCAACTGGACGAATGCCAAATCGCCGAAGTCGGTTGAGTTGATCCGCAGCGGGTTCGCACCGATCTCGGGCATGATCTTCTAGACGGTTTCTCAATTGTCGGGCATGCTAGAGGCATGCCCGCTCGAATTCCGCGCAGCACGCCTACGCCGCGCCATACCGAACAGCACTTCACCGCGTCGGAAACCGTTCGCGATATCGTCATCGGCATGTCCGACGGCCTCACGGTACCGTTCGCATTGGCCGCCGGTATCTCAGGCGCGATTGCCGCCTCGCATATCGTCGTCACGGCCGGCATCGCCGAGCTGGTTGCGGGCGGGATCTCGATGGGGCTTGGCGGCTTTCTGGCCGCACAGACCGAGTCGGAACACTTTAGCAGCGAACGCAAACGCGAAGAGCGCGAAGTCGAAGAGATTCCCGCCGAGGAACGGCGCGAAGTACTGCAGATCCTGCGCTCGTACGGCCTGTCGGACGACGATGCGGAGCGAGTCACGGGTTCGCTCACGAGCGACCGGCAGCGGTGGGTCGACTTCATGATGCGCTTTGAATTGGGGCTCGAAGAGCCCGATCGCAAACGCGCGCCGGTCAGCGCGCTCACGATCGGCGGGTCGTACGTCATCGGCGGCGTCATTCCGTTACTGCCCTACATGTTGGTGCCGTCGACGACGACCGGCCTCTATATCTCAGCCGTCCTCACGCTGATCGCGCTCCTTATCTTCGGCGGCGTCAAAGGTGCGCTCACCGGCGTTCCGTGGCTGCGTTCCGCGATTCAAACCGCAGCAATCGGCGCGGCGGCGGCCTCCGTTGCGTTCTTCGTCGCGCGACTCATCGCCGGATAATCGCGCAACAGGCCTCACCGAAAGCGAACGCGTACCTCGCACCATGCGACGTATTGCTGGCGCTTTTCTGTGCGCACTTCTTCTTACGCCCTATGCCGCATTCACGGCATCTCCGGCGATCGCCGGACCGGCGACGGTTCCCTCGTCCGCGCTCGGCGCGCTTTCGTGGCGCTCGATCGGTCCATACCGCGGCGGACGTGCCATTGCGGTAACCGGCGTTCCCGGTGAGCCCGATCACTTTTACTTCGGTTCGGTTGACGGCGGCGTGTGGGAATCGACCAATGCCGGCCGTACGTGGAGCCCGATTTTCGACGATCAAACGATCGGATCGATCGGCGCGATCGCGGTTGCACCGAGCAACACGAAGATCATCTACGTCGGATCCGGTGAAGCGGACATGCGTTCCGACATCGGTTACGGCAACGGGATGTACAAATCGACGGACGGCGGCAAGACGTGGTCGCACATCGGCCTACGCGATACGATGCAAATCGGACGCGTCGTCGTCGATCCGCGCGACGCCGATACCGTGTACGTTGCGGCGCTGGGACATGCGTACGGGCCGAACGCCGAACGCGGCGTCTTCAAGACGACCGACGGCGGTAAAACGTGGAGCAAGGTGCTCTTCAAAAACGACGACACCGGCGCGATCGATATCGCAATGGATCCGCAGCAGCCCGATACGCTCTACGCGTCACTTTGGCAGACGCGCCGGCCGCCGTGGAATGTCTACCCGCCGTCGAACGGACCGGGCAGCGGCATCTACAAGTCGACCGATGCCGGTAAAACATGGACGCACTTGACGAACGGGCTTCCCGCACACATGGGACATGCCGGACTGTTCGTCGCTCCATCGCAGCCGTCGCGGATCTACGCGCAGATCGATACCGTACCCGATATCAACGCGGGCGGGCTCTATCGCTCCGATGATGCGGGCGCAACGTGGACGCACGTCAACGGCGGACGCAAGCAATTGCGCTTGTGGGGACGCGGTTGGTATTTCGGTCAAGTCACCGTCGATCCGAAGAACGCCGACGTCGTCTACGTGATGAACACGGCGACGTACCGTTCGGAGGACGGCGGCAAGACGTTCGTTGCGATCAAAGGCTCGCCGGGCGGCGATGACTATCACGCGCTCTGG
Organism: Candidatus Aquilonibacter sp.; assembly: GCA_035702815.1. Lineage (GTDB taxonomy): Bacteria > Vulcanimicrobiota > Vulcanimicrobiia > Vulcanimicrobiales > Vulcanimicrobiaceae > JAMXLG01. The sequence goes on from DASSZO010000075.1 coordinate 7,152, forward strand.
ATCAATCCCGCCGACCCGACCCACATGATTCTCGGCAGCGATCAAGGCGTTGTCGTGTCGCTCGATCGCGCGCAGACGTGGAGCTCGTGGTACAACCAACCGACCGCGCAGATCTATCACGTTGCCACCGACAACCGCTTCCCGTACTGGGTGTACGGCGCGCAACAAGATTCGGGCGCCATCGCGGTTCCCTCGCAATCGATTCACCAGAACATCACGTCGCTCGACTGGCGACCGATGGATGTCGGCGGCGAAAGCGGAACGCTCGCACCGGATCCGGCAAACAACGGCAAGTTGTTCGGCGGTAACAGCTCGGGTGGACCGGTCACGTACGAAGATCTTGCGACCGGGTGGGAGCAAAACGTCGACGCGACGACCGCGTATCCCGATAAGGAATGGCGCAGCACCTGGACATTGCCGGTGGTGATCTCGCCCGTCGATCACGTGATGTACACGACCAAACAAGTCGTGTTCCGATCGACGAACAAGGGACACACGTGGAAGATTATCAGCCCCGATCTCACGCGTCATACCAACGAAAACCATCCGTCGAATCTCGATGCAGCGACGCTGGCCGATTCGAGCGGCCTCGCGCATCGCGGCGTGGTGTACGCGCTCACGCCGGCACCGCATGACGCGCGCACGTTGTGGGCGGGAACCGACGACGGCAAAGTCTGGATTACGCACGACACCGGTGCGCACTGGACCGACATCACTCCGAAGGCGTTAACGTCGTGGAGCAAAGTCGGGGTCATCGATGCCGCTGCGTACGATCCGCACACCGCCTACATCTCGGTCGATCGTCATCGCCTCAACGACTATCGCCCCTACATCTACCGAACTCATGACGATGGACGTACGTGGACGGCGATTGCAAACGGGATCCGCGACGGCTCGTTTGTCAACGTCGTGCGCGCCGACCCGCAGGTGCATGGGTTACTGTATGCCGGAACCGAACGCGGCATCTACGTATCGTTCGACGACGGCGCCCGTTGGCAGTCACTGCAGCGTAATCTTCCGGTGACGTCGGTCCGCGACATCGTCGTTCACGGCAACGATCTCGACATTGCGACGCACGGGCGCGGCTTCTACATCATGGATGACATCGCATCACTGCGGCAGGTCGCACAGAGCGGTGTGAACGGCAACCGCCTCTTCACCCCGCAAACGACGGTGCGTTTCCGCCGCGCGGGCGGGGTCGGCGGCGGCATCGCCGACGAAGGCACGCCGATCCAGCCCGAGGAACCGCAAGCGCCCAATCCTCCGGTCGGCATGTACATCGATTACTACCTCGCATCGGCATCGCAGCCGGTCTCGATCGACATCATCAGCCCGCACGGGCATGTGGTGCGTCATTTCTCGAGCGCGCATCCGGAAAAGCCGACCGATCCGTCGACGGTCGACATCGCGCCGCAATGGATTCCCGCACCAGTGACGGTTCCAACCGGCGCCGGCGCACATCGCTTCGTGTGGGACTTCACCACGCACCACGATAACGGTCCGCTCGCGCCGCCCGCCACGTATACGGTTCGACTGACCGTGGGCAGCAAGAGCTACACCGCGAAGGCGCAGCTCGTTCGCGACCCGCGTAATGCGGCGACCGTGGCTCAACTTCGCGCGCAGTACGTGCTCGCAAACTCGATCGAAGATCGTCTCTCACAACTCGACGACGCAAAGAAGCACGCAAACGCGCTGCTGGCATCCGGCAAGCTCAACGCGGCGCAGAAGTCGACGCTCGAACGCGACGTCCTCGGCGCGACGGGTTTCAGCCCGTACGTCACCGGCGTTGCACCCGGCGCGATCAACTTCGCCACACTCTCCTCGCTGAGCGATGCGTTCGGAAACCTCGAAATGGCGGTCGAAAGCGCCGACGCTCCGCCGACGCACGATCAGAATCTTGCATTTGCCAAGCTCGGCAAAATGCTCGATGAAACGATCGCGAAGCTAGCCCAACTCGAACAACACGGCCGATAGAGTCCGTCCCTCGACAAGCTCGGGATGACAGGGGGCGCTCGGGATGACAACGTTGTCATCCCGAGCGAACCTTTGTCATCCTGAGCCTGTCGAAGGGGGGCGTGAGGAAAGCAAAAGCCCGGCGAGATTTCGCCGGGCTTTTGTGTTGGCGCCCTTCGACAAGCTCAGGGTGACAGGGGGCGCTCAGGGTGACAGGGGTGTTAGCGGGTGGCGCTGTCGTACCAGCGGTTGAGGTCGGCCTTGAATTGCACGAGTGCTTTGGGATTCAAGTAGACCATGTGACCGGACGGATAGAATCCGAAGGTGATGTTGCGCTGCAGAGCCGGTGCTAAGCCGAGATGATTGAGCGTGTACTGCGTTGCGAAGAACGGCGTCGCGAAGTCGAAGTAGCCGTTGCCTGAAAACACCTTGAGGTGCGGGTTCGTCGTCATCGCCCGCGCGAGGTCCGGAGCGACGTTCGCCGGCGGATCATCGCCGTTGTGATGCATGTCCCATTTTGCGCCCAGCTGCCCGCCGTAAGATGTTGGACGGTACTGCATGTTCGTGTGATACCCGAGGGTCTGCGTCATATAGTTCATGCCGAGCGCCACGAACGCGCCGCTGATGCCGACATCGGACGGATCCCAGTCCGGGAAATCCGCGTTGCGATCGAGCGTGTAGGTCGTGTAGCGCCCGTCGTAGCGGCCGACGATCTCACCCTGATTGCGTAACAGCGCTTCCAAAAAACGGAAGTACGGAATGCGCAGGTTCGAATTGCGGATGTAGTCGTCTGAGAGGCCGAGATACTGATGCAGCCGCGCAACGTCGTTATTGAACTGTGACGGGCTAAGGTCCGATCCTTGAGCCAAATCGTGCAGATACTGGCCGCTTGCATAATTCTCGACGCCCTTGAGGAACGATTGCAGGTTTTGCCCGCGGCCGGCTTTGCCGTGCTCCCATGCGACGGCCGCTTCGGTCGGCAGATAGTTGACGAAGCCGTAATCGCCGCTCGCGATCAATCCGCCGCCGCCGAGGCCGCCGAGGCCGAAGTTGAGGATCGACGAGAGCAGCACGACGCCGTTCATCTGCACGCCCGCGTTCTGCAACATGTTCACCAGCACGCAGTCGCGCGTGGTGCCGTAGCTTTCGCCAAAGAGAAACTTCGGTGAGTTCCAGCGGCCGAATTGCGTAAGGTAACGCTGGATGAACTGGGTGAAGGCGCGGCCGTCTTGATCGATGCCCATGAAATCGCTGGGCTTGCCGGCTCCAAACACACGGCTATACCCGGTGTTCGGAGCATCGATGAAGACGAGATCGGTCTTGTCGATCAGACTATAGTGGTTTTCGATGAGTTTGAAGGGCGCGTTCGGAATGCCCTTATCGTTCTGCGTCTGCACGCGCATCGGCGCAAACGATCCCATGCGAAGCCAGATCGACGAACTGCCCGGGCCGCCGTTATAGAAGAACGTTACCGGACGATTGGTCGCCGACGCTCCGTCTTTGGTGAAGGCCGTATAGAACATGCGGCCAGTGACTTGTTCTTTATCGTTGCGCAGCGTGATCGTGCCGGCCCGCGCGGTGTACGCAATTGCACGTCCATCGACGTGCGCGACGCCGTGCGTGATCGCATCGTTGGGATACGCGGGTGCCGGAGCCGGCTTCTGAGCCGGCGCCGCCGCGATGAGAACGGCGGCGGAAAGGAATGCTGCGACGGTGCGGATGTGCTTCATCGTTCGACTCCTATCGTCCCAACGCGCCGTCGTAGAAGTGCGCCAGATCGGTTTTGAATTGCGCGAGCGCGCTGTCACTCAGATACACCATATGTCCTGATTTATAGAAGCCGAAGGTGATGTTGGATTGAAGCCCCGGATTGAGGTTGAGATGGTGCAGCGTGTACTGCGTGGCGAAGAACGGTGTCGCGAAATCGTAGTAGCCGTTCCCCGAGAACACGTGCAGCTTGGGATTCTGCGTCATCGCCTCGGCAAGGTCGGGTGCGGTGTTGAGCGGGTACTGCCCGTTGTGCGAGAAGTCCCACGAGCTTCCATGTCCGTAGATAATGCCGTAGGCATCCGGGCGATACGGGATCGGCGGATTGTATTTGAGGTCATTGCGCAGATACCAGTTGACCGCTGTCGTGAACGGTGCGTCGATCGACGAATCCGTCGCGTCCCAAGGCGGCCCTTGCTCGGAAGCGCGATCGAGATCGTAGGTCTGGAAGCGCGAGTCTAAGCGTCCGACGACGATGCCCTGCGAGCGCAACAGCTCGCGTTGGAACTTATCGTACGGTATGCGCAAGTTGGAGTTGCGAATGTACTGTTGCGGCAAGCCGATGAAGTTGCTCAGCTTGCGGATGACGTCGTCGCGCTCGCTCGGACTGATCTTGTCGCCGCGATAAAGCGCATCGAGATACTCGGTCATGCCGAATTGACGCACCTGTTCGACGAACGACGCGAGGTCCGCGGGACGATTCGGAACCTTGTTGTGATACCACGCGGTCGCCGCTTCCGTCGGCAGATAGAAAATATACGGCCAATCCGCGCCGCCGATCGGCGCGCCGCTTCCGTAGTCGAGACCATAGTTGAGAATCGAGGAGAGCAGCACGACGCCGTTGAGCGCGATTCCGTGATCGAGAAGCCACTTCGAAAGACCCGCCGAGCGCGGCGTTCCGTAGCTTTCACCGAAGATAAATTTCGGAGAGTTCCAACGATCGAAACGGCTCAGGTACGTCGAGATGAACTGCCCGAATGCGGCGATGTCTTGGTCGACGCCGAAGTACTCTTTCTCTTTGCCTGGCGCGATTCGCCCGAAGCCGGTGTCCGGCATATCGATGAAGACGAGATCGCTTTTGTCCAGCAGCGTATACGGGTTGGGCGCGATCGTGTACGGCGGAGCGCCCATCGGCTGCGCGCGATCGATGTGCACGCGAACCGGTCCAACCGAGCCCATGCGAAGCCACATCGTCGAACTGCCCGGGCCGCCGTTGTAGAGAAACGTGACCGGCTGCGTCATCGGATTGGCGCCGTCAACGGTGTACGCGGTATAGAAGACGCGCGCCGTTATTTGATTGTTCGCATCGCGAAGAGCGATCGTGCCGGCGCGGGCGGTGTACGCAATGGTTTTCCCATCAACGGTAACCGTATGCGACGTGGTCGCGTCGGGAAACGCGCCGGGATCGGAAGGCGCTGCAGCCGGAGCGGGTGAGGCGGGAGCAGCCGGACCGGCGGCACGCGCGGGCGCAGAAAATGCCGCACACGCCGCGATCAAGAGCAGTGAAATCGCACGATTCATCCGCCCTACATCGTGCGTCGTTCGTTCACGTTCCTTCAGGCCACGATTATGGCATCGCGTCCGATCGGCGCTTCCTCGGGGGTGTGCAACGTCTCTTCGGCACCGATCTCGTTGGGAACGTAGAGCAGGTTCTCGTGTTTACGGGAGCACAAGATCGCGGCCGTCATCTCTTCGGGCGGCTCGGCCTCGGTAAAATTGCGCGCTTCGCCGTTGGTATCGACGAGGAACGAACGCGCACCGGCGACTGCGAGCAGCTCGTTACACTGCTCGCAGCGCAGTTCACGAAGGTGAACCAGCGCGAGAAACGGCATGATTCGTGACCGGTTGGTACAGTTCAATTTTGAGGCGCCCGACGGCTCGTTCGATCGACTCGAGGTATGGCAGCATCGTGCCTTTGATCCGCCCGAGCCGCTCTTCGCCGGCGGCGGTGATCGCGTAGACGCGACGCGAGCGCTTGGTGGGATGATCCCAGGTCGCGGTCACAAAACCTCGCTCTTCCAAACGACGCAGAAGCGGATAGATCTTGTTCGTATTCACCGCGACCAGATCGCCGCAGATCGACTCGATGCGCTGCATCAGCCCGTAACCGTGATCTGGTTGTTCCTTAATGAGATGAAGCAAGAGGACCGGAAAGAGCGTCTTGCTCTTGATCGGGCCGCGAAGAACTTCGTCGACGCGTCGTGACATGAGGTGTCCGTTTCCTTGAGAGCTATGCAGATTGAGCGTGCAGATCGACGGCATAGGCGCGATCGATGGCCGTCTTGTAACGATCTTCCACGACGCGGCGCTTAATCTTCATCGATGGCGAGAGTTCTCCGCTCTCCACGGTGAATTCGCGCGCAAGCAGCGCGATGCGGCGAATTTGTTCGAACGTCGCGAGATCGGCCGTTTGCTTACGCACCTCGGCGGTCATGAACGCCAGCACGTTCGGCAGTTCGATCAGCTCTTCGGGCGTGAGCGCCGGAAGATCGAGTTCGTGGCGCAGCACGTCCCAGTTCGGCGCAATGAGCGCGGCGGGATGAGCACGGCCGTCGCCGACGACCATCGCCTGCGCGACGTAGATCGATCGTTTGATTGCCGCCTCGACGCGCGCGGGGCTGACGTACTTACCGGTCGCGGTTTTAAAGACTTCCTTTTTACGGTCGGTGATTCGCAAATAGCCTTCGGAATCGACCTCGCCGATATCGCCCGTATGGAACCATCCGCCCTCGAGCGCCGTCGCCGTGCCTTCGGGATCGCGATAATACCCCATCATGATATTCCGCCCGCGCGCGAGGATCTCGCCGTCGCCCGCGATCATCACTTCGCAACCGGGAATCGGCCGGCCGACCGCGCCGTATTTGTTGTACGACATCGTGCTGGTCGTGATGATAGGCGAGGTCTCGGTCAGGCCGTATCCTTGCAGAATCGGCACGCCCAATCCGAGGAAGGTCATCGCGACGTCGACATGCAGCGCGGCGCTACCGCTCAGCAAATGCTCGGAACGATCGAGCCCCAATACCTTGCGTAATTTGTCGAGAACCAGTCGCTTGGCGATCGCATACTGCAAGGAGAGCACCGGCGTCGGTCCGTCGCCGAAATGTTTGGCGGTCATGTACTCGCGCCCGACGTTGAGCGCCCACGGAACGAGCTTGGCCTGCAAGCCGCCGTGCGCCATCGCTTTGGCTTGCACGCCGGCCAGCACGCGATCGAAGATGCGCGGCACGGCCGTCATGATAACCGGTCGAACCTCTTGCAGATCGGTCAGCAAGTCGTTGGGATCGTGGCAGATGTTGTAGCGCACTTGCGCGAGCAGGTAAATGTAGATGAGCGTGTGTTCGTAGATGTGCGAGAACGGCAGCACCGAGAGCACGTCCTCACCCACGCGCAGCGATTCGAGACCGTACTCGAGCGACGACTGCGAATCGAAGCCGAGATTGTCGTGCGAAAGCATCACGCCTTTGGGGACGCCCGTCGTGCCGGACGTGTAGATCAATACGGCGAGATCATCGGGCTTTAGCTCGGCCTCATATGCAGCCGGAAACTCGGGATGCGCCGCGCGGATCTGCGCTCCGTGACGTTCGAACGCGTCAAGCGAATCGTCGCCCTGCGAATCGAACACGACCGTCTTGGGCAACGGAATATTGGCATCGCGGAAACGGCCGAGCAACGCCGTCGAATCTAAAAAAAGAAGCTTCGCTTCCGCGTGCTTCAAGATGTACTCGGTCTGATCGAACGCCTGCGTCGGAAAGATCGGGACGACGACGCAGCCCGCAAAGAAGGTCGCAAAATCGCACGTGATCCAGTCGATACAGTCGTGCGCGATGAGCGCGACGCGATCGCCGTGCTGGAGGCCCGCGTCGCGAATCGCGCAGGCGATGTTTTCGACCCGCTCGAGCAGCCGCTGCGTCGACATCGGCGTCCAGGTGCCGTTGACGCGCTCGACCAGCGCGTCCGGCCGCGGCTCAGTCAATGCGCGACGGATGAGATGAGGAAGAGTCTCTTTGGATGGGAGTTGGGGCGACGCCATAGGCTGCGACTTTCGCCGGTCCGAGGGCTGATCATTCTATCATATCTCAAGATACTGAGAGGCGCGGTCCAATCGCGCGGGCGTCATGCCCGCGACATCGAGCAGCTCGTCGAGCGTCGCGAACGCTCCGTCGCGGCCGCGTACCTCGACGATGCGAGCGGCGAGCGTTTTTCCGATGCCGGGAATCGTAGCGAGATCCGCGGCGGTCGCCGTATTGACGTTCACGATCGCAGCCGGCTCTTTCTTGTCGGCTCGGGTGGTGCGCGTCGCCGTTCGCCGACGCGAAGGATAGCGGGTTGGCGCACCAAGCACCGGGGCCACAACCTCCTCGCCGTCCTTGAGCCGCTCGGCGAGATTGATTGCGGCAGGATCGGCATCCGGCCGCAGACCGCCGGCACG
>DASSZO010000102.1:0-4751 GCA_035702815.1 Candidatus Aquilonibacter sp.
TACGATCGACAGGTACGCGCTCTGCTGCGCGGAGCTGCCCGGAATCGGAATGAATTGATCGATTCCCTTGTAGACCGTATACACGCGGCTGCTCGAACAGGTCTTTGCCCAACCTGACAGCGCGGTCGTCTTATACATCGGATCCGTCGTTTGCACGCGGTTCGGGTTGCTGTAGACCTGCACTTTGAGCCCGGCCGCCGCCATGGCGTTGCCGTTGCTCGCCGCGGTGCGCACCCAATTCACATACGGCGCCGCGCGCGACGGCGAAACGCTCGTCGTTCCCCACGGTGAGCCAAGATAATCACCCGTAAGAACGTGACGCGGAATGCCGGTAGTGGCGGGGGCGATCGGTGCGCTCGTCGGTGCTGCCGTCGGCGACGTCGTCGAGCCGGACGTCGTAACGCTATGCGCAAGAACGGCGACGCTGGTCTGTCCGGTGCCGCTCACGCTGACGTTCGTACCGGTCGAAATCGTTCCCGACGTCGCAGAGGAGACCAGAATCGGAACGTGCCCGTACGTCGCAGAGTAGAGAATGAACCCGTAGGTGGTCAGCCCGGCGACGCTGCCGGTCATCGTGACGGACGTTGGCGCCGTGGGGTAGAGCGCAACGTACTTTGCGTCGAATGACGAACTCGGGCCGGTCCCAAGAACGATCGCGTACGAGCCGGCTTTTAGCGTGGCTCGATACGTGTTGATGATGGTGGAAGAACTATCGACGACCGGGACGTATCCCGCGGTGCTTCCCGTGCTTAGCGTAAATCCTCCGGTGCGTAAACCGGAGATTTGGCCTTCATAACTGAGCGTCGTCTGCTTTGCGAGCGTTGCGTCGGGGGATAGTGACTGTTGGGGGCCTAGGTCTCCCGTTGACGCCGGAGGTTGCGAACTCGGTGCATTTGGGATCGCTCCTCCGGCTCCGCCGCCACCGCCGCACGCGGCGAGTAGGCCAGCCAAAAAAACGGCCCCGAGAAATCTCGTATATAGATGCATTGTTGTTGTCGCTCCGTTTGATCCGCCGGCAATGCAAAAAGAGCATGCGCACACAGATCTACAGCGTGTAGGTGGTTGGGGGCAGCCGTACGACGAGCGCTTCGGCCGCAACAGATACGTTCTTTTCAAGCGAGCGTGTGCTGCAACAAGAACGGGGCCGCCGCCGGCAATACGAGTGCCGCGCGGGGTCCATACCCGCAGGCTAACCCACCACGCCCGATCATTGAATTATCAAAATGTTTCGGTTTTGCAAGCAAAGACAAGCGAGCGGCTCATGAAGAGCCGCTCGCTTGTAATGTGTGCAGGCGAGTTTTTCGTTAAGCGATTGCGTAGGATCGGGGCGACAAAATCGCTTGGATTGCACCAATGACATCGTCGACATCTGCGTCGGTCATCGCGGGGTAGAGCGGCAGCGAGATCAATTGCTCCCAGGTGTGCTCCGTCGCAGGAAGATGAAAACGGCCGAGCGAGCGGTAACCGCTAAAGAGGTGCGTTGGAATGTAATGCACGGACGTTCCGATGTTCTCAGCGCGGAGTGCGTCGATCATCGCATCACGACTGATCCCGGCTCGGCGCTCGTCGATCATCATCACATACATACACCAGCTGTGGCGGTCGCCGGGGTTTGCGGGCGGCGTTTGCAAGCGCACTCCGGGAAGCTGCGAAAGGGCCTCGTCGTAGCGCGCAGCAATCTCGTCGCGGCGGTCCTGCATCGCATTGAGGCGGCCGAGCTGCGCGAGCGCGAGCGCCGCGAGCGGATCGGGAAGATTGTACTTAAAGCCCGGTTCGCGCACGTCGTATCGCCAGGAGCCCGTTGCGGTGTAACGCTTCCAAGCGTCTTTATCCATGCCGTGCAGCCCCACGACGCGCGCGCGCTCGGCAAGTGCATCGTCATTGGTGAGCAGTATGCCGCCCTCGGCGCTCGTCAGATTCTTGGTCGCATAGAAGCTATAGGCGGCGGCGTCACTACGGGTGCCCGCCCACTCGCCGCGGTCGAACATGCCGGCCGCGTGTGCCGCATCCTCGAGCACGCGAATGCCGCGCGGCCGCGCATACTCCACGATTGCCGCAATATCGAGCGGGCGGCCGCCGTACGGCATCGGCATGATGACCTTCGTGCGTTCGGTTACCACCGCATCGATCGACGCGACGGTGAGCGAAAGCGAACCGGGATCGATGTCGGCGAAGACCGGCTTTGCACCGAGCTCCATCGTGCACTGCGCGCCGGCAACGAACGTGAGCGACGGCATCACGACCTCGTCGCCCGGTCCAACGCCCATGGCGTGAAGCGCGACGTGCAACGCTGCGGTGCAACTGCTCAGTGCGATCGCGTGCTTGACTCCCGTACGCTCGGCAAACGCCGTCTCGAGCTCTCGAACGACCGGTCCGGTCGTGAGCCACGAGTTGCGCAGCGACTGCGCGACTGCCCCGATCTCGTCATCCGTCAGAACGGGTTTGCAGTACGGGAGAAATGTTTGCCTCACCAGGTAGTCCTCCAGGTTGAAGTGCCGCGTTGCGAGTCATCGCGGCAAGCATGAAGAGAAGCCAGAAGTATTTGGTCGTGAGCGTATCGAGGAACAGCGACGCAAAGAACAAGCCGATCATGCCCGCTTCGATGGCGAGTCGAAGCGAGAAGAGCGGATCCGTGTCCGGGATAACGCGCAGCGAGCGGAACTGCTTCCACGCCGCCCCGAAGAGCAGGATCAAACCGACGATCCCCAGTTCCACGCTCGTCGAGATCAAAATGTCATGGGCGGCGCGATGCCAGCGCGTATAGTAGTTTTGCGACACCAACATGAATGCCTGATCGAACGCATACGGAAAGTTTCCAAAGCCGTACCCGAAGATCGGATGCTCGCGGAATGCCGCAAGGCCGACTTTCCAAATATCCTCGCGACCCGCACCGCCCGTCGATGCAGCATTGGAGAAGCGGGTCAGCACGTTGCTGTACATCGCAAGCGCGATGCCGATGCCGCCGAAGGCTACCCCGGCGATCGCAAGGCGCTTACGCGATCTGACCATCAGATAGATGAGCGCCGCAAGAATTGCGAGGAACGCACCGCGTGAGCCGGCGACGGCGACGCCGCCGCCCAGCACGAGCAGTGCGAGTAAGAGCGCGATGCGCACGCTCATGCGCCGGACCGAGACGGCGGCCATCAGGGCGAGCGTCAACGGCAAGATGAGCGCTGCCGCGAACTGGTTGGGGTCGATGAGCGTGTCGGCGTCTGCCATAAACAAGCGACCGTCCTTCGACACGTCGACACCGCTGTGGAACAGGTATGCGCCATACCCGCCCGCAAGCACCCCGCTCGCGATGATCGCGGCCACCAGCCAGCCGAGTGCACGCCGGTCGACCGGCATCAGCGAGATCGCGGCGTAGAGCGCCATCAATTGCAGCAGCGTCGCGACGCGAGTGGCGCCGTAGGCCGGATCGATCGCCCACATGAGCGAGAGAATCACCCACAGCGCGAACGCGCCCCACCAGAGGAACGTCTGCCGGTCAGGAATCGCAATGCGACGCGTGCGCACGAGGTAGAGCACGAGCGCCGCACCGGACATGATTGCGACGAGCTTCGTGACGGTCCCGAACGACGAGAATCCGAGCAAGTTGTCGAACGGCACGAGCAACACGAAGAGTGCGAACGGAAAGACGAGCGGTGCGGTGAGCGCCGAGTAGGCGCAGACGGGTCCAAGCACGGCGAGCATCGCCAGCGCGAAACCCGTCTTCGTGCCCGCGAGCATGATCGCACCGATCGCCGCGAGGAGCGCCAGGATCGCGATGCAGATCGCGCCGAGCGTGGAAGGGGCCGGACGGCGTGCAGCCGCGATTCCCGATAACGAGGTTGCCATCGCGCTCAATCGTACCGCAGGCGCGGCGCCGCGACGTAGTTCGAATCGTCCCTACGCAACCGGTGCCGACCGGCCCTACGTGCGCCGCAAGCGACGTGCAAACCCCGCCACGATCGAGAAATAGGTTTCGACGTCACTTAAACGCGGTACGAGCATCCGCTCGGCGCTGATTCCTGAAACGATCGAGAAATAAACGATTGCCGCGGCTTGTCCGAGGACGTATGCGACCGTCGATCCGATTGCCGCGCCCGTGAGTCCGATGCGAGGAACCAGCACGATGCTCGTCCCGATGCAAAGGATAGCCGAGGCAGACGCGAGCACGAGCGGAATTTCCGGTTTCCCCAGACGCAAGGTGAAGAAATTTGACATGGGGCTTCCGAGCGAAAGTGCAAAGACCCCGAGCAAAAGAATCCGCAGCGCTGGAACCATCGGCAAGAACGCCTGCCCGTACAAGGTTCCGACGATCCACGGCGCGGCCAGCGCGAGGATGCCGCATGTAACCGCTGCGACGATGACGTTGTGCCGGACGCAACGCGCGGTAAGCTGCGCTGCAGCATCGCGCTCCATACTTCCAACGTGCGGAAGCGTGACGACCGCCGTTACTTGGGTAGCGGTCAGGAGCGTCTCCGCGGCGGTCACGGCGAGCGTATACATTCCGAGCATCGCGGGGGTGGTAAAAATCGCGACTACGTAGACGTCGGCGCGATAATTCATCAGCGAGACGAGGCTCACGCTGCCGACGCGAGCGGCGTAGAGAAGATATTCTCGGAAGGATACCGGGATCGTCTCGACCTCTGCAAAGCGCTTACGCGCATCGGCGAACATCCAGATGACGATCGCCGCTCCAACCAAATCACTGCCCGAAACCCAGGCGACGATTGCCGCTGTCGGATGCCGCCCGAGGACGGCGAGCA
>DASSZO010000182.1:0-6679 GCA_035702815.1 Candidatus Aquilonibacter sp.
CGGCGATGTCAGGTGAAACGCGCGCGGGCACGATCGTCATCGATAAGATGCCGGAGTCGTGTATATTTTCAACCGTCGGGTATGTGACGACATCGCCTGCGGCGTTGCGAGTAGCGACGACGCTCACTTCGCAGAGGAACGGCACGAAGCGCTCCAAAATGAGCGTCGCGCCCTTTGCTTGCGACCACGCTTCGTGTGCTTGCTCAACCGACGTGACGCGCCATTGGCCTTTGCCGTCGTAGCCGCCGCGCGTCGTTTTGATCACGGCGGGAAAGCCGATCCGCTCCGCAGCCGTAGCGATATCATCGACGTTTGCGATTTCTTCGAAATCCGCCGTACCGACGCCGCACTCGCGCACGAAACGCTTTTCCAACAGACGATCCTGCGTAATGCGCAGCACCTCGCTCGACGGCGTCACGTGATAGCCGTGTTGCTCGAGGTAACGCACCGACTCGATCGCGATGTTCTCGAACTCATAGGTTACGATATCGGTCATCTTGCCGAGGCGGTCGATTGCGTCGAGGTCTTCGTACCGCGCAACGATCTGTTCGTCGGCGACTTGTCCGCACGGCGAATGTTCCTGCGGATCGAGCGTGACGACGTGATAGCCCATGCGCTTTGCATCGAGTGCAAACATGCGGCCGAGTTGGCCGCCGCCGATGACGCCGATCGACGAGATCACGGCGTGCTCGAGGCCGCAGCGTCGTGCATACGCGTGACGTACGCTTCCAATCGGGACGCGACACCGTCGTCGGTGAGCGCAACGATGCGCGCGGCGAAGAGCGCGGCGTTGACTGCGCCGTCGATCGCCATCGTCGCCACCGGCACGCCGGGGGGCATCTGCGCGATCGAGAGCAGCGAATCCATGCCGTTGAGCGCGCGCGATTTGACGGGAACCCCGATCACCGGAACGAGCGTTTTGGCGGCGGTCATGCCGGGAAGATGCGCTGCTCCGCCCGCACCGGCGATGATCGCTTGCAAGCCGCGCGAGCGCGCCGACGCGGCGTACTCAAACATTTCGTCCGGCATGCGGTGGGCGGATACGACGCGCACTTCGCAGGGTATCTCCAATTCAGCGAGGGCGTCGCGCGCGGCGGACATCGTCTCCCAATCGGAGCGACTGCCCATGATGATACCGACCACCGGTCTCGCTGCTGCTTGCGTCATGACTGCAGGCGCTTCTCGTCGGAACGGAGGACACCCTACAGATGCCGGCCTTTGCGCTCGGAGTGAATTACTGGCCTCGACGTAGCGCGATGTACATGTGGGAGCGCTTCGACCTCGGCGAAATTCGAGAGGATATGGCGCACATTCGCGCGCTCGGGCTGCGCGTGGTCCGCTTCTTCCTCATGTGGGACGGGTTTCAGCCCGCTCCCGATCAGATGGACGAGACGATGCTGCGCCGCTTCGACGCGGTCATGGACAGCATCGCCGGCGCAGGATTAACGGCGATTCCAACGCTCTACTGCGGGCACATGAGCGGCGTGAACTGGCTTCCCGGTTGGTCGCTCGATCCGGCGACGCCGCACGGACGCTTCCGCACGATCGCCGGAGGCGAGACCTCTCCGTATGGCATCGGCGACTTTTATGCCGACCCCGCGCTTCTCGATGCGCAAGCATTCTTCGCACAAAAAATCGGCGAGCGCGCCCGTGCTCATCCCGCGCTCTGGCTCTGGGATCTCGGGAACGAATTTTCAAATCTCCGCGAGCCGCAAACGCCTAAGGACGCGGCCGCGTGGAGCGCGCGACTGACTAGCGTCCTCGTCGAGGCATCGGGTAAAGGCACGACGGCCGGGACGCACGGCGAAGACGTCGAGCGCGATCGCAATATTCGCGCATCATCGCTCGACGCGCCGTGCGAAATCTCGACGATGCACGGGTATTCGGTGTATGCGAAATTTTCGCGCGGACGCCTCGACACCGACGTGGTGCCGTTCTACGGGCGCCTGATGCAAGCGTTTTCGGGCAAACCGATGCTCTTTAGCGAATTCGGAAACCCGACATGCCCGCCCGGCAAAGTCTCGCCCTACGATCGCGAGCCGCTGCCCGGCGAACCGAAACCGTCACAGGACGATCTCCCGAAAAACGCCGCGTCGTATGCGTGTCTCGACGAGGACGAGATGGCGAACTATTGCGAGGCGGTGCTTGAGAAACTTCACACGGAAGGCGCAATCGGTGCGCTGTGGTGGTGCTGGGCCGATTACGATCCGGCGTTGCGCGCGCTTCCGCCGTTCGACCGTGCAACCCACGAACTGCACTTCGGCATGATCCGAAGCGACGGAACCGAGAAGCCCGTTGCCCACGCTCTCGCGCGCGCAGCGGCGAAAGCATGGACGGTGGAAGCAGAACCGCCGCCCATTGTAAGCGAAGAGGCGTTCTATGCCTCTCTCCCAGATGGACTCGACGCGCTCTATCGTCATTACCGGCGCTAGTTCCGGTATCGGGGCGGCGCTGGCGCAGCGCTGCCTCGATCGCGGATGGCACGTCCTCGCCGTCGCGCGGCGTGCCGACCGCTTAGCGCGTTTTGCAGCGCACGATCGGGGCGCCGCGCTTGCCATCGATGTGACCGCGGCCGACGCACCCGCGCGCATCGTCGCCGAGGCGACGCGACGCTTCGGCCGCATCGACGTCGTCGTCAATAACGCCGGCGCGGCGCATCCGGGTGCGTTGCTCGAGCAAAGCGATGCGCAGATCAACGCGCAGTGGCAGCTTCACGTCGCCGCACCGCTGCGCATTGCACGAGCGGCGCTTCCCCAGCTTCGCGCATCGCACGGCGGCTTCGTCTTTCTTGGCTCCGGATTAGCGCGCGTTCCCGCGCCGGGCTACGGCGCCTATGCGCCGGCGAAAGCCGCGATTCGCGCCGCCGCGATTCAACTGCGGCGCGAGCTGCGCGCCGACGGCATTTTTGTAACCTACGTCGATCCGGGCGTGGTCGATACCGAATTTTCGCAGGCGTCCGGCATGGAGCCGAAGCCCGCATCGTGGCATGCGAAACCGGATGCGGTCGCCGCAGCGATTCTGCGGGGCATCGAGCGCCGCGCCTCGCGCGTCAATGCGGTCGGCTGGCAAACGGCGGGTACGGTCTTCGGTGAATGGTTTCCGTTCATCGCCGATGCGGCGATGGCAAAGCTCGTAACGCCCCCTGCTGCCGATTTAGTATGCGACGAACCGGCGCAACCTGAGCCTACAATCGAGGTGGCCGACAACGATTTCGAGAGCATCATCGATCCGGTGCGGCGGCGCATGGAACGCGTCAAGCTGCCCGAGTCGTTCGTTCGCTCGCTCCTTTTGCCGGGTGAGACGATCGAACTCAATGAAGCCGCGATGCGTTGGGCCGGTATGCCGAACAAAAACGAACGGGCGGCACTGCATGAGGTGCTCGACGCGCTCGCTCAGGGCGGTTATCTCGAAGCCGAATCGGAGGATCGATGGAAGGTCTTACGCGCGCCGCAGCCGGCGTAGTTCTCGCAGTAGTTGCCGGGTCGGCAACGGTCGTCACCGGAACCTATGCGCTGCTGGGCGGCAGCCAACACGCCTACGCCAAAGCGATCGTGCATCGCACGAACAACACGGTCAGCCTCGATATCACCGAGAGCGCAAAGAACGGCGGCACGCCGATTCGATCCTACGGCGTCGACATGACGAAGTTGATGCACATGGTCGTCATCCGCGACGACTTCGGACAGTTCATGCACGTGCATCCGACCTTCAATCGCAAAACGGGCGTCTTTCATCAGACGATCGAGCTCGACGCCGCCCATAATTACACCGTCTACGCCGATACGCAGCCCAAGGGCATGACGCAGCAAGTCTTCCGCTTCGCAATCGGCTCGGCGGCGCCGCCGCCGTCGGAAACCGCCGCTGCGCCGAGCACACCATCGCCGTCGACGGTCGCCGCCGGTCCCTATAACGTCGCGCTATCGAAAACGACGCTGCATGCAAACGCGATGAACATGCTGCCGGTCGAGATCACCAAAGCCGGCAAACCTGCAACCGATCTTTCGCCGTATTTGGGCGCGGCGGGACATGCCGTTTTCATCAACGTTCGAACGCTGGCATACATTCACGTTCATCCGATGATCAAAGGGGCGAAGGATAACGACATGGCGAGCATGCCGATGAACGATGACGAAGGCATGGGTAAGGCGGGACCGCATCTGATGATGCACGTGCCGCCGCTTCCCGCCGGAACGTACAAGCTGTGGCTGCAGTTCCGCGGCGGCGGAACGCTCTATACGGCGCCGTTCACGCTCGTCGCGCACTAGCCAGGCGCGCCTGCTTGATCGCGACCGCGACGAAGAACAGCGCGGTCGCGACAAGCACGATCGTTGCGCCGCTCGAGCTGCGCAAAAAATACGAAAGGTACAGCCCGCCGACGGTGCTCACGACGCCGAGCACGGCCGCAATGGTCATCATCGGCGCGAAGCGATTCGTTAACTGATAGGCTGCGGCGGCGGGCGTTACGAGCAACGCCGCGACGAGCACGATTCCCACGGCTTGCAGCGCGATGATGATCGTGAGTGCGAGCATGACCAGCAACACGTACTCGATCGTCGCCGCCGGTAAACCGCTCGCCTCGGCGACGACCGGATCGAACGTCGTATAGAGCAAGCCGCGGAAGAGTACGATCGTCGCAATCGCGACCAACACGCCGAGCGCAAGAATCAAGATCAGATCGTTGATGCCGACCCCGAGAATGTCGCCAAACAAAAAGCTCTGCAAATCGACGGCGTAATTCTTTTGGCGGCTCATCAGAAAGACGCCGAGTGCAAACGCCCCGGTAAAGAGCACGCCGATCGTCGTGTCGAGCGAGATGCGGCCGCGACGATGGACGAAACCGATGCCGAGCGCCGTCAGTACTGCGACGATTGCCGCGCCGACGTAATAGTCGAACGAGCGCAGATAGGCGATGACGATGCCGGCGAAAGACGCGTGCGCGATGCCGTCGCCGATGAACGACAACTTGCGCAGCACCACGTAGGTTCCCATCAGCGAACAGAGCAGCCCGACGGCAAGCGCCTCGATGAAGGCGCGTTGCATGAATTGGTATTGAAAGGGCGCCAACAAGACGTCCATTATGGGCGAATCTCCGGATGAAGAGCGTGGTCGTCGTGCGCTTCGTGATCGGTGCGCAAGTGGCCGTGAACGTGCGTGTGCTCGCGAATACCCGCGTATGCGCCCGACTGCACGACGTCTTTGGGCGTCCCGAGGGCAAGCACGGTACGATCGAGCACCATCAGCCGATCGAACCACGATTCGACGTTATCGAGATCGTGCGTCGTCATGAGAACCGGCAGACCGCCCGCAACGAGTTTGCGCACGACCTTCGCAAGCGACGCTTCGGTTTCAGCATCGACGCCCGTCGTCGGTTCGTCGAGCAGCAGCAATTCAGGTTCTTGTGCGATCGCTCGCGCGACGAAGACGCGCTGCTGCTGCCCGCCGGAAAGCTGCGAAATGTGGCGATGTGCGAGCGAGAGCATGTTGACCGTCTCGAGCGCCGCTTCCACGACTTCTCGATCGCGCTGACTGAACGGACGCCAAAAGGGCAAACGCGGGAAGCGCCCCATCGCGACGACGTCCCACACGGTTGCGGGAAAGGACCAGTCCACCGCTTCGATCTGCGGGACGTAGGCAACACTGCCCGCGCGCAACCGCTTGGGCTGCGTACCGAGCACGCAGAGGTCGCCCGAAGCCGGCGCGAGCAATCCGGCGACGGTTTTGAGCAGGGTCGATTTTCCCGAACCGTTCGGCCCGATGATGCCGAGCGCTTCGCCGAAATGCACCGTCACCGTCACGTCGCGAAGCGCAACGAAATGCTCGTAGCGCACGACGAGGTGCTCGGCTCGTACGGCCTCTCCGGTGCAATCGGTCATCGCAGTGCCTTCACGATGACGTCGGTGTCGTAATTGAGCATTCCCGTGTAGGTCTGCACGCGCGGGTCGCTTCCGATCGAGTCGTCGTAGAGGTTGCTGACGACCTTGATGTTCGCGTTGCCGGCAATCTGTTGCGCGAGCTTGGCGTTGTACTCGGGCTCGGAGAAGATGGCACGCACGTGGTATTGCCGCGCTAACTCGATGAGGTGCGCGAGCTGCTGCGGGTTGGGGTCTTGCCCCGGGTTGACTTCAATCACACCGAGCGTCTTGATTCCAAACCGTTCATTGTAGTAGACGAACGCGTTGTGTTGGATGATCATCACGCGCTGCTGCGCTGGAATCGTCTGAATACGCCGCGCGATGCTCTTGGTCAAGTCATTGAGTGCGTGCGCGAAGCGGCGCGCGTTGAAACGATACTGATCGGCGTGGCTTGGATCGAGCTTGATGAGTGCGTCGCGGATGGCAAACGTATAGTGTTTGGCATACTGTGGATCCATCCACAGATGCGGGTTGTCGTGTTGAATCGGTAAGCCGTCGGAACAGACGACGACGTGCAAGTTTGACGAGCCCACGTTACGGATCGTCTTTGCGAGCCACGTTTCAAGGTCGGCACCGTTCTCGACAAGCAGCGAGGCGCGTTCGAGCGTTGCAACGTCTTGCGGCGTCGGTTGGTACGTCTCGGGTGACGCGCCGGGCGGCACAAGGCTCTTGACGGTCACGTAGCGGCCGCCGACCTGTTGCACGATCGAATTGAACGTGGAGATCGAGGTGACGACGTCGATCGGTCCGCCCGTCGCGCGCGCGGA
>DASSZO010000197.1:0-13223 GCA_035702815.1 Candidatus Aquilonibacter sp.
TGTCCGGCGAATTCCATCTCGTAGGTGGGTGTGAAAATCCGCACGCGTGTGCTCTCCGGCCGCGACTGTCCCGGAAGCACGAACGCCGTCTCGGATTGGTTCATCTCGCGCGCCACGCGCTGCATCGTCCGGTCGTCCATGCCGGAAGCATCGACAAAGACCGCGAGCGCGTTTCCGGAAAGCGGTTCCGCGGTAAAAACGTCGACGAGATGATATGCATAGCGCATGCCGTCAGTGTGGCGCGCCGCGAGATGAATGTCAACGCCGCTCCCGAACGACCGTTGTGTTATGCGCAAAGTGAATCTCGCGGAAAAATTCGCTGCCTTTGAGGATACTTGGAGTCCGAAGATCGTCGGCGAGCTCAACGATTTCCACGTAAAGGTAGTCAAGCTCGACGGCGAGTTCGTGTGGCATCATCACGCCGCCGAGGACGAACTGTTTCTTGTCACTGAAGGCGAGATCGCAATGCACTATCGCGACGGCGCACACGAGCGGATCGAAACGTTCGGAGCAGGCGAGTTCTTGATCGTGCCGCACGGCGTCGAACACAAGCCGGTGGCAAAACCGGGTACGAAACTGCTCTTGCTCGAGCCGAAGACGACCGTCAACACCGGAACGGCCGGCGGCGAACGAACCGTGGAGGCCCAATGGATTTAGGAATACGCGGAAAGGTCGCGCTCGTCACCGGCGCGAGCGCGGGGCTCGGGCGAGCGGTTGCGCTTTCGCTCGCTGCCGAAGGCGTGACGCTCGCACTTGCGGCCCGCCGTGAGGACGCTTTGCGCGACGTTGCCGATGCCGCCAAGCTGGCCGGCGCGACCGATGCCCGCGCGTTTGCAGCCGATCTGAACGAACCCGCCCAGATCGATTCGCTGCTCGATCGCGTACGAAACGCCTATGGCGAAGTCGATATCCTCGTGGCTAACAGCGGCGGCCCCAAGCCGGGCACGTTTTCGTCGATGTCGATCGATGATTGGGATACGGCGTATCGTACGGTGCTGCGCAATATGCTCCAATTGATCGACGCCGTCGTGCCGTCAATGACCGCACGTTCGTGGGGGCGCATCGTCGCGCTGACCTCGAGTTCGGTTAAACAGCCGATTCCGACGCTCGTCCTGTCGAACGCGTTGCGCACCGCGCTGGTATCGGCGCTCAAATCGCTTTCGATGGAAGTCGGACGTCACGGCATCACGGTCAATGCGATTGCAACCGGACGGATACTCACCGACCGTTTGCGCAAACTCTACGAAGATGAAGATGCGATGGAGCGCGCGGCAAAGGCTGATATCCCGCTTGGCCGGGTTGCAACGCCCGACGAGTTTGCGCCGATGGTCGCGTTTCTCTGCAGCGAGCAGGCGCGCTACATCACGGGACAGACGATCGCTGTCGACGGCGGGATGATCAAGTCGCTCCTGTGAATGCGCGCTCGATGCCTCAGTTCGTTCGCGTAGGCGATCGCGATGCGGTCGCCCCCGGCAGCGGCGCCGCCTTTTCCGTCGGCCGCTTCGAGGTCGCCGTTTTCAATATCGACGGCAGCTTCTACGCGCTCGAGAACGCGTGCCCGCATCAAGGCGGTCCGATCGCGGACGGTTGGATCGAGGAGAAGACGGTCACATGCCCGTGGCACGCGTGGTGCTTCAATCTCGAAACGGGCAGAATGACCCTCGGCGATTTTGCGTCGATTCCCCGATTCGAGGTGCGCGTCGAAGGAGACGGCATCTTCGTTGCCACAGAGCCGATGGCAGAATGACAAACGAACAGCCCGCATGGGATGGTCAACGTGGAACGGCCGGCGGCGCCGCTTTTGGGCAGGCGCTTGCGGCACTTGCCGCCGAGCGTGAGGTGGGCGCCGCGCGCTTAGCCGAAGCAAGCGGCCTCGACTCGGGCGAGGTCGAGCGAATTTTCGCGGGCGAGCTGCGCGTGGGAGTGGCGGCGCTCGCGGCGTTCGCGCAGGCGTTGCGCGCGCGGCCGATCGAATTTTTGCAGCGCACCGCAATCCTCGGGCTCGAAGCGTATGCCTTCGGCTTGGATCCGCTCTACTTTCTCCCCGAAGGCCCGGTGCGGTACGATGCGCGGATCTATATGCGCGAGATCAATCCTCGCCACGCGGTTCCCGAAGGCGACATGACACGGCGCAACACGGCGATCAACGCGATCGTGCAGGATGACCTGCTCGATCCGGTCGGAAAGCTCGAGCTCGAGCTGGCCTACCTGCTTCGTGTGGCGGTTCAGCAGACCGGCGGGAGACTGTAGGTAGACCGCAGGCCGGGGCGAAACATCGGCCCACGATGCAAGGAGTAGAAGGCAAGCGAATCGCCGCGCTCATCGGCGATGGATTCGAAGAAGCGGACCTGATGGAACCCCGTCGCGCCCTCGAGGACGCCGGCGCGGTGGTCACCATCGTGGGCGTCGACGAGAAGTCGCGCCAGAAGATCCGTGGAAAACGCGGCTTGGACGACGGTCAAAGCGTGCGCGCGGAAGAGCTCGTGAGCGACTGCACGGCCGAGGATTTCGACGCTTTGCTCATTCCCGGCGGAACCTCGCCGGATCGAATTCGCACCAACAAAGAGGTTCAACGGTTCACCCGTGAGGTCGACGGCGCGAAGAAGCCGGTCTTTGCGATCGGACACGGCGCGCAAGTGCTGATCTCGTCGCAGCTCGCACGCAGCCGTCAGGTGACGGGCGCGCACTCGATCGCGGACGACATTCGCAACGCCGGCGGTCTCTATCGCGATCAGCCGACCGTGCAAGACTCGAATTGGGTGACGACGCGCGGCGGTGAAGACATGCCGCAATTCAATCGCGCGATGCTCGAGAAACTGGCCGCAAGCACGGCTTCGACCGTTTAAGCCGATCGATATTTCCCTGGACGAAAGCCCGCTTTATGCGGGCTTTCGTGTTTTCTTTGAGGCTACGACGCTGCGAACGTGTCCGAGCGCGCGAGCGCCTCGCCGTATTGGCGCAGCGCAACGTATGCGACGAGCGCGCAAAAGATCAGTTCGGTGCCCACGCCTACGGCATCGCCCGCGCGCGTTGTGAACGCATCGGCGTACACCGCGAAGACGTACGCGATGGCGCTGGTTGCAAAGGCGAGCGCGATATAGAGCAGGCGCGACGTTCGTTTGCGCAGCGTTCCGTTGAGCGCCACGAGGGTGGTGGCGATGACGGAGGCGAGCGCGAGCACGAAAAACGCCGGCGGCGCGGCGAAGCCGGTAAGGAATTGCGCGAGCCAGTAGACCAGCGCCGCGAGCGCGGCGATGAGCACCGGAGTCACCGCTTTCGCGCGCGCGAGTTCGCGCCCGAAGAGTGGAGCGCTGCGTTCGGAAATGTCGAGAAACGGATATCGGCCAGGTCCTTGCAGTAACGCGAGCGCAATTCCGATCGTCGAACAGAAAAAAACGGGGCCGGCGAGCCACACGCTGCGCGTTGCAAGATCGGCGGTAAGCGGATCGGTGATCGTCGCGACGCCGTGCGGCTGAATGAAACCGACGATGGCGGCGGTCGCACAGGCAAAGGCGATCGTGCGGCGATTGCTGCGCAGGCGGCCGCCGACGATTGCGGCAAAAGCGCGTCGTGTCATAGGGCGGCAACCTCACGTCGCGCAGTGAATTCGTAGGCGGCGTCGGCATCGAGATGGGTTGAAAACACGGCTGCGGGACCGGCCGCCGTGAGGATGCGCGCGGCAAAAGCCGGTTGCGGACGATCCAACACGAGCAGTGCGGGAAACGCGAGCAGCGCTCCGACGATCGGGTAGGCGAACGCTTCGTGCAGACCGTGCAATCGCTCGAGCAGAATCGCTGCATGCGCGCGCGCACGCTCGGCGTCGATGTTCCAAAGCGCCGCACGATAATCGATGAAGCGCTCGACGCTCATCTCCTCGAGCGGGAGCGGATCGTGCGGGACGTACGCGGCTAAGCGCTTGCAGTGCACCGGTTGCACGCGCGGATCGAATTCACCGATAAGGACGATGCCGCTGGTTGCGCGCGCCAACGCCGATGCCATCATCGCGAGAAGCTGCGCTTCCTCCGCCGTCGCACACACCTGCGCGACCCGCGCACCCGGCGCGACCTCAAGCGAGGTCGGCGGCACGACGGTTCGTTTGCGCGAAACGTATGCCGCGTTGCGCAGTTTGAGGATCGGGTTCACGTCACGTCCTCGAGCCGCGAATTCGGCCGTTCCGGCCGGCCGACTTTGTGGCATTCGCTCCACGTGCCGTCGTGTCGCAGCGCGACGATGTCGGCGGTATAGTCGAAGCGCCCCGACCCTTCGAAAAACGCGCTTCCGACGGCGTACGCGTCAACCGGCACGCCGGCGCGTTCGAATGCG
The DNA here is from genome assembly GCA_035702815.1 of Candidatus Aquilonibacter sp. Lineage (GTDB taxonomy): Bacteria > Vulcanimicrobiota > Vulcanimicrobiia > Vulcanimicrobiales > Vulcanimicrobiaceae > JAMXLG01. The sequence continues at coordinate 4,324 of DASSZO010000197.1, forward strand.
GCGATCCGCGCGGGCGTGAACCCGCCGCTGACGACGATGCGCACGTTGGAAAAACCCTCGGCGTCAAGCGCGTGGCGAACGTTCCAGACGAGTTGCGGATTGACACCGGTCGGCGTGAACGTGCCCATCTGATTCCAGATCGAACGATCCACGAGCGTTCCCGAGGTGTCCAGACGCACGCCCCACAGGCGATCGCCCAATTCACGCGCTACCTCTAAACTGGTTCGCACGCAGTCGTTTTCGAAGTCGACCAGCGCGATGACGCTCACGCTGGTGTCGGTGAACTCGGCGAACTTCTTGGTCGCGAGAACGGTGTCGCCGCCGTACGCGGCGATAAGCGCGTGTGGAACCGTGCCCATGCCGCGCGCGCCCCACCACTCGGCGTTCGCATCGGTCGATACGCCGAGCGCGCCGGACATGTAGGCCGCGTAGCCGTCGCCGGTTTGCACGAGATGATGGTCGAAGCGTGCGGGGAAAAACAAGACCGTTTTCCCGTTCGCGGCCGACACGATGTCGCGCGCGTTGGTCGCGATCCGCGTGCGTCGCGACAGCACGCCGAGATACGGCGTTTCGAGGTGGGCAAAGAGCGCGTAGTCGCCTTCGATCGTCAACACCGTTTCGTACGGCTCGACCCGATCGCCGTCATGAAGCGCGCGCACGCGCAAACGATCCCATCCCGCTTCCCATGCACCGCCGTCGCGAAAGCGGCCGCTGCAGAGCCGCAGAATCGCGAGCGCTTCGTCGATACCGCCGACGACGGCGTCGTGGCGCTGAAAAACCTGCATGCGAACGACCGGATCGTACCCGTCGCGGGCCAGAATTTCGCGGGCGCGATTGAAGTAGGTGTCCGAATAGTAGCCGGCGCGCATCTTGTCGACCGGAAGATTGAAAATCGAGGGATCGAGCCGCTTTCTCGCCACGCGGGGCGTTTTCGCCGCGGACGCCGAAGATGCTTGGCCCGATGCTGTCCAACGCCGAGATCGCCAAGAAGCTCCTCGAGATCCGAACCCTGATGGAAATGGCCGGGGAGACGTTCTACAAGTACACGGCGTTCGAGAAGGCGGCGGCGTCCGTGGAGAACGCCCCTCCGCTTGCCGACGTGATCGCGGGCGGCGAGTTGACCAAGCTGCCGGGCATCGGGAAATCGATTGCGACGGTGATCGTGCAACTGCACGAGCGCGGCACTGCAGAGGCCCTTGAAGCGCTCTATGTGCATTTCCCTCCGACGATCGTGGAAGTGCTCGGTGTCAGCGGCATCGGCGCCAAGACCGCGGCAATGCTTTGGCGCGAGTATCAGATCGGCTCGCTCGCCGATTTGGAAGCGGCGATTGCGAGCGGGGTGCTCGCCGGCGTGCCGCGTCTTGGCGAAAAGACCATCGACAACTGGCGTCGCGGGATTCTCGCGTACAAAGGACGGCAGAAACGTACGCCGCTTGCGCGCGCGCTGCGCATCGCGCACGAAGCAATGGAGTTCCTGCGCGCCGGGCCGCCGCACGATCGTCTCACGTACGCCGGGAGCATGCGGCGCCAGGAAGTGACGGTCGGCGACATCGATCTCGTGTGCACGTCGTCGGATGCCGCAGCGGTTACCGCCTATTTTGCGACGTGGGATCGCGCGCAGGCCGTGCTCGCCGAAGGGCCCACCAAAACGAGCATCTGGCTTCAGAACGGACTGCAGATCGATTTGCGCGTGCTTCCCGATCACGTGTACGGCAATTTGCTGCAACACTTCACCGGCTCGCGCGAACACAACATCAAGGTGCGCGAATACGCGGTGCGGCGAAGTCTGCGCGTGAGCGAGAATGGAATCCTGAACTTGGAGACCGGCGACGTCGTCACGTGCGAAGAAGAATCGGGCGTCTATGAAGCGCTCGGAATGCACTACATTCCGCCGGAATTGCGCAGCGGCCTCGACGAGGTCGAACTGGCGCTTGCGCGTCGCTTACCGGACCTCGTCGAACTCGGCGACATCCGTGGCGATTTTCACATGCATTGCACGTGGAGCGACGGGCGTGACTCGCTCGAGTCGATGATCGCTGCGTGCAGCGCGCGCGGATACGAGTACCATGCGATCAGCGATCATTCATGGGGGCGCGGCACCAAATACGGACTCGATCCCGAAGAGCTGCGTCAACAACGCGAGCGTATCGTCGAGCTCGGTAAGAAATATGGTATCCGTACGCTGTGCGCGAGCGAAGTGGACATTCATGCCGATGGTTCGCTCGATTACGACGATTCGGTCCTCGCGCAACTCGACTTCGTCGTCGCGAGCGTACATTCGGCGATGAACATCGGCCGTGAAGCGATGACCAAGCGCCTCATCGCGGCGTGTGAAAACCCGTACGTCTGCACCATCGGCCACCCGACGGGACGAATGCTCGAAGGCTTTCCCGGCTACGAGTTCGATTACGACGCAGTCTTTGCGGCCGCAGCGCGCACCGGAACGGCACTCGAAATTGACGGCCAAGTGTTGCGCCTCGACCTTCCCGCCCCGCTCGTGCGGCGCGCCAAGAGTTTCGGCGTCGTCTTCACCGTCGATTCCGACGCGCACGGCGCCGAAGATCTTCCGAATGTCGAACTTGCGCTCGGACAGGCGCGGCGCGCGGGACTCACCAAAGAAGACGTGCTCAACGCGCGTTCCTATGAGGACGTGCTCGCCTTCGTCGCCCGGAAAAGGAATCGTGCATGATCGAAACCATCACCGTCGAGAGTACCGGCGCCGTTACTGCGGCCCGCGTTGCGGGCGCGTCCGGGCCTGCGGTCCTTTTCGTCCACGGTGTCGGTTCCACGGCGTCGATCTGGGACCGGCAGTTGGAAGCCTTGAGCGACCGCTATCGTTGCGCCGCGATTGAATTGCGCGGCAACGGGGTACCGCCGGACCCCGACCCGTCCGCGATCACGCGCGAGGGCTACGCGGACGACGTTCTCGCCGTCGCGGAGGCGCTCGCGATGCCGCACTTCACAATCGTCGGCTGCAGCCTCGGCGGCGTGGTGGCCTTCGAGGGATGGAAGCGCTACCCGGGACGGATCTCCGCAATGGTCATCGTCGGCAGCTTCGCAAAATATCCGAACGCGCGCGCAGCCGCCGACGGCATAAAGGAGGCGGTGCGCAGCGCCGGCAGCATGGCTGCGTTTGCCCAGGCCCGTGCGGCGCAGCTCGGCTTGCCGCCGGAACGGCTGCAGGAAACGATCGAGCAGATGGCCTGCAAGAGCATTCCCTCCTACCTGGCGGCCACGGAGGCGACCTGGACGGGCGACTATCTCGATCTCTTGCCCACCATCACCGTTCCGGTGCTCGTCGCGCGCGGCGAGCACGACACGGTCGCGCCGCAAGCGCTCTCGGAAACGATCGCAGAGGGTATTCCTGGCGCTCGCCTGGAGCTCGTGCCAAGTGCGGGCCACGTCGCAAACGCCGATAATCCTAGTGTGTTCAATGCGATGCTGGACGGATTTCTGCGTGCTTCACTGGCGAGTTAGAAGATGAAGGTAGCCGGTCTTCCGGCCAATGAGCGCGAGCGCCTCGAGGCGCTCGAAAAGCTCGATTTGCTGGACACCGCGGAAGAGTCGACCTATGACGCCTTTACCGCCCTCGCGCGCGAAATCACGGGCACGAAAATTTCGCTGATCAGTCTGGTCGACGAACATCGCCAATGGTTCAAATCGCACCTGGGATTGAACGTGCGCGAGACGCCGCGCGATCAGGCCTTCTGCTCTCACGTGGTCGAAACGGGAGCGACGATGGTCGTCGGCGACGCTCATCAAGATGCGCGCTTCGCCGACAATCCCTTGGTAACCGGGGACCCGCATATTCGGTTCTACGCCGGTGTTCCGCTCACGACGCCCGAGGGGTATGCCATCGGTACGCTGTGCGTGCTCGACGACGTACCGAAGGCCTTGTCTGCATCACAAATGGCGATGCTGGATCAGCTTGCGCGTACGCTCATTTCGGTTATCGACGGTCGCCGGCGCTTCCTCACGCTTTTTGATGCCGCGCACATCGACGTCTTCTCCGCAGATCCCACCGATGCGACGATCATGTTTGCATCGCGCGGCGCGACCGCCCGCTTAGGGTATTCGCGTCACGAGATCACGGGCATGCCGCTCTTTGACCTCATGCCGACGCTCAACGTGCGCCAGATGCGCGACATTGCGGGCCGGCTGGCTCGGGGCGAAAATGTGGTCATCGAGAGCATGCTTGCGCGCAAAGACGGCTCGTCCTATCCGGTCGAGCTCCGCCTCGATTATACGCAAGAAAACGGCGATCAACGTCTTCTGATCATCGCGCAAGACCTTACGCAGCGCAAGCTTCAGCAGAGCGAAATTCAGCTCTTACTCACGGCGATGAATGCGGCCGGCGATGCGATCGTCGTGTTCGACGTCATCGACGAAGGCGAGCTTCGAATCGCCTATATTAACGAGGCGTACACTCATCAGACTGGATATAGCCGCGACGAGGCGATCGGGAAGACGCTCAACTTTTTCCGGCAGTCGATGCCCGACGACGAAGGCATGCGCGCAATACGCCGGGCCATCGCGACGGGAGTGGCCGGCGAGGCGGAAATCGTCAGTTATCGTAAAGACGGCTCGACGTATTGGAACCAGGTTACGCTGCATCCGATTCGCGACGAGCAGGGAGCGGTAACGCACTGGATTTCGATCGAGCGCGATATAAGTGATGAAGTCGAACGCACCTCGGCACTTGCGGAAGAACACGATCGTCTCCTCGCCTTGACCCGCGCCGCTCGAAGGCTTTTCACCGCGCTCGACACGCGAACGCTCGTCGCAACCGTTCGCGACGTCATCGCGCAGCTGATCGGCGGCGATGGACACGTGCTCGCCGTGCGTGAGGACTATTTGAGCGTCGAAGTCGACGAACTTGGTGCGCCCGATTGGTCGCGCGCAACGCCCGACGAACTGGTGCATCAGGCAAAGCGCGACCGGGCGCGCGCCGTCGATGAAACGAACATGCGCGCGGTCGCGCCGGCCGGACAGTTCGGTGACGCGCGCTACGCCCTCGAAGTGCGCGCGCGCCCGAGCCATCCGCTGCGCAACACCGACCTGTTCGTCTTCGACCTGATCTCGGAGTACTTCCAGGTCGCGTCGCGCAACGTGTCGCTCTATCAGGAACTCGACGAGCGCCGCAGCGCCGTTCTGGAACTCAACCAGACCAAGAGCGACCTCATCGCGATGCTCGCGCACGATTTCCGCGGTCCGCTTACGTCCATTGTCGGCTTTGCCGATCTCACCAGCGAAGTCGGAGATACCAACGAAGAGCAGATCGAATTCCTCGACACCATCAAGCGTTCGGCGCTGCAACTGTCGGAACTCGCGACCGATACGCTGACGCTCTCGAGACTCGAACGCAACGAAGTCGCTTTGCAGGTTGCCGAGGTCGACCTCAAGGTGTTGATCTCATCGATCATCGCCCAGTACGCCGATCGCGCGAAGATTGCGCTGGACGTCGTCGGCGATACGCGCATTGCTGCCGACGATGAGCGCCTGCGGCAAGTCTTTGCAAACCTGATCGACAACGCGATCAAGTATTCGCCGAACGGCGCGCCGCCGTCGGTCAAGATCGAGGGCGGCGACGACGACGTGACGATAAGCATCGTCGACCACGGCATCGGAATTCCGACCGGTGAGCTTTCCCGCGTCTTCGACCGCTTTTCACGCGCGTCGAACGCACGCAAGCTGCGCATCTCCGGAACGGGCTTCGGCCTGTTTCTCACCAAACAACTCGTCGCGCTTCACGGCGGAACGATCGCGGTCGAGAGCGAGGAGGGTCGAGGCAGCACCTTCATCGTGACGCTGCCGCGGCGGGTCGACCGGCGGGCCGCGCCCAAGACGATCGTGGTCGTCGACCCGCATCGCGAGCACTCGTTTCTCGGATACGGCCTGCAGGAAGCGGGCTATCGCGTCGTCACCGTTGTCGCGCTCGACGAAGTGCTCGCGCTTGCCGATTCGCAGAGCGTCGACGCGCTACTGCTCGCGGACGCCGACGGGCTTCGCGCCGCGGATGCGGCGCAGTATCGCGCGTTCAGCCGCGAACGGTCGATCCCGATTCTTGCCATCGGCGGCGCGCACGTTGCTCGGCTCTCGCCGGCGCTTACGCTGCCGCGGCCGGTATTGATCGGTGACGTGATCTCGGGATTGGAGCGGTTGGTTCCTACGCCATAAGGCGTTCGCCGCCGGCGTACACGTTCGCGCGGGTGCCGCGCAAGAATCCCACGAGCGAGATATTGAACGCGCGCGCAAGATCGACGGCCAGACTGCTGGGCGCCGAGACGGCGCAGACAATTGGGATGCGTGCGACGGCCGCTTTCTGCAAGATCTCGTAGCTCGCACGCCCGCTCACCGCGAGAATCGTTCCCGCGAGCGGAAAACGACCTTCCATGAGCGACCATCCGATCAATTTATCGAGCGCGTTGTGGCGTCCGATGTCCTCGCGCACGGCGACGCCTTCGCCTTCCGGCGTAAAGATCGCCGCGGCGTGCAGCCCGCCGGTCGTTTCGAAGACGCGCTGCGCGGCGCGCATGCGTTCGGGAAGCGCGTAGATCGTTTCGAACCTCACGCGGGTGTCGTCGACGAGCGGTGCGATGCCCGAGTCACCAAGCGCGTCGATGTTCGCGCGCCCGCAGACGCCGCACGAACTATTTATCGTGAAGTGCCGTTCGAACCGCGACGTGTCGGGCATCGCCGCGGCTGCCAGCTCGATGTTGACGATGTTGTAACGCTGTTCGGCATCGACGTCGGGATCGATGCAGTAGCTCACCGACAGCAAATCGGCACGATCGCGAACGATGCCTTCGCTGCACGCGAATCCCGCGGCGAGTTCGAAGTCGTTGCCCGGCGTGCGCATTGTCACTGCGAGCGTTTGCGTTCGGCCGCCTGCGGCTAGGCGCAGTTCGAGCGGCTCTTCGGTGACGACCCGGTCGAAATCGCCCCGGCGCTCGTTTCCGTCGACCCGCTCGATCGGCGTTTCAACCGTGCGCCCGGGGCGCGCCGCCTCCAGATCGTTCACTGCGGTTGGCGGAACGCCGCGTGCGGATCGCGCGCCGATTCCTTGCCCGCTTCGATCAACGATTCGCGCAGCACGTAGCCGCCCACGAGCGTCAACACCGATGCGGCTGCGACGCGCAACGCATCGATCGGTTTGGGAAGCTTTACGATGCTTCCCAACAGGTTGAGCGCCATCGGCGCAAGCGTACCCGCAGCCATCGTGTAGGTCTTGAGTTTTTTGCCGCGCGCGCCGCCGAAGAACGGTTTGGTATACACGGGCTCGCGCTTTTCGAAGTCCGTCAAGATCAGCAGCTCCGCTGCACCGGCGATCATTTCGAGTTGCTCGAGTTGATGCAACGGTTGCGTGTTGCCCTCGATCACGCAAAGCAGGCTCGAGAGCGCGCACGCCGACGCAAGCCCGGAAGCGACCGATGCCGAGGGGATGTGCCGTTTGCCGGATCCCCAGAACGGGTTTGCCGTCGCGGTCAACAGCACGCCGGTGTATCCGGCGGTGAATACGCCGAGCAGCGCCTGCGCCGGCGACATGAATCCCGGTGCGAAGAAGCGCAGCCAACGCGGGATCTGGCCGTCGATTGCAAGCTCGCGCACGACGTTCGCACCGGCCGCGCCGGAGTAGAACACGAGCCCCCACACGCCGAGCGACATCGGCGACTTGAACTTGACGATCCGCAGCATATGCAAGAAGCGTTCGGGGCGCCCGAGATGCGTGATGAGGATCGCCGGGTTCGCCGCGGCGAGCGCAAACGACGTGTAGCGCACGCTGCGCTTGAGTTTGCGCCCCGACTCTTTCTCGGTTTTTGCGAGCAGTTGAATCAGTCCGAGACCGCCCATGATGCCGCCGAGGAACAGGTAGGTGACGACGTTCCATTCCCAGTGCGGCGCTTTGAGCATCGGCCGGTCATAGTAGGTCGGAATCTCCGCGCGCTGCTTCCCGTTGCGCGACGCCGCGCCGAACGTTGCATCATCGGGGCTCGGCACGCTGGGACGTTCGCCGCTACGCATTGCGGAAGATCATCCATCCGGCGATTGCCAATCCGACGGCCGCGACCGCTGCCGCGGTGTATCCGGCGGGCTGGCGCGTCGACGGCAGCACGGGTTGTGCCGGGAGATTGTAGGCTTCGGGCCGATCGGTCAAGAGAAAAAATGCGTTGAGCGGGCCGATTCCGCCGCCGACGTCGTCCGCACCGTAGAGTTGCACGTTCTCGACGCCGCGCTTGGTCAAAACCTCGACCCGCGTGCGGGCGCGTTCGCGCAGTTCGTCGACGTCGCCGAATTGGATCGATTCCGTGGGACACGCCTTGGCGCACGCGGGAACGAAGCCGATCTTTTGGCGGTCGTAGCAGAGCGTGCACTTTCCGGCGACGCCGCCGTCGTCTTGCAGCGCAGTCTGACGCTCTTCGCGGCGCTCTTCGCGCAGCGAGGCGACATTGTAGTGTGAATGATCCGGGTCGAATTTCTCGATGAGATCGACGACGCCGAACGGACACGAGACCACGCAATAGCCGCATCCGTTGCAGATGTCGGGCTGAATGTAGACCGAGTCGAATTCATTGCGAATGATTGCGCCGGTCGGACAGGCTTCGAGGCATCCCGCGTTCGTGCAGTGCTTGCAGACGTCGCTGCTCATCAGCCAGCGGTTGTGGATCCCTTCGTCGCTCGCGGTCGTCTGTTCGATGAACGCGACGTGACGCCAGGTCGTGCCCGACAGTTCGGACGTGTTGTCGTACGAGTTGCCGGTGAAGGTGAATCCGTCGGAAGGCAACTCGTTCCACTGCTTGCACGCAACTTCACACGCTTTGCAGCCGATGCACAGCGTCGTGTCGGTAAAAAATCCGGTCGCCACTAGTCGATTATACCTCCGACTTCCCTTGGTCTTCCCC
>DASSZO010000220.1:0-5333 GCA_035702815.1 Candidatus Aquilonibacter sp.
CAGGGACGCGCCGCACACGTCCCTCGACAAGCTCGGGATGACAGGGACGCGCCGCACACGTCCCTCGACAAGCTCGGGATGACAGGGACGGGCGGGGGGTTAGTGGCCGGGGCGGAGTTTTAGGCCGGCGAGTTGGGCGCAGGCGTGGGCGATTTGCCGGAACTTCTCGTCTTGGGGTGTGACCCGGGCGAGCTCATCGTCGGTATACGCCGCTTCGAGCCGCGCCTCGGTGCACGTGCAGTAAAGGTGGCCCGCCGAGCCGGGGACGCCGCTTTCGCATGAGCGTAGGAAGCTCGTTCTAAACGCGAGCCTCAGATCGGGGTGGACGATCGGTGCGGGGGTTGCGCTCTGTTGCGTCTGCTGCCTGCCGCACGACACAAGCAGCAGCGCCGCCACGACGGCGGCGCTTTGCCGTATCACTCGCGAAGGACCGCGCGCAGTTTTTCCAGCGCCTTGGCCTGCAGACGCGAAACGTGCATCTGCGAAACGTTGAGGCGCTTGGCGATTTCGGTTTGCGATACCGATTCGTAGAAGCGCAGATAGATGATCACGCGCTCGCGCCCGGTCAACACGTGGAACGCGCGTTCGAGGTTGGCGCGATCTTCGAGCATCTCGAGTCCCGAATCGGTGATGCCGACCGTATCGGCCAGCGTCTGCGACTTCTTTTCACCTTCGCCGGAGACTTCAGAATCGAGCGAGAGCAGATTGTACGCCTGTCCCAACTCTTGCGCTTCAAGAATTTCTTCTTCGGTCGCGTTGAGACGCTCGGCAAGTTCGGCGACCGTCGGACTGCGGCCGAGTTCGACCGACATCTTTTCGTTGGCACGATTGACGGCCAGGTTGAGCTCTTGCAGACGGCGCGGAACTTTGACCGCCCAGCCCTTGTCGCGGAAGTAGCGTTTGATTTCACCGACGATCGTCGGCGTAGCGTACGTCGTGAATTCCACGCCGCGATCAAGCTCGAACCGATCGATCGCTTTGAGCAGGCCGACGGTACCGACTTGCACGAGATCGTCGAGCGGCTCGCCGCGATTAGCGAACTTGAGCGCCAAAAACCGGACGAGATTGAGGTGCGCGACGACGAGATCGTTGCGCAGCGATTCGTACTCGCTGTCCGCGCGATCGGGATCCTCGTTGTGCCGAGCCCGGGCGACCGCGAAGCGACCAAATAAGGCTCGCGTCCGTTCCCGTTCGGAACGAACGTCGGTGCGTGAATCCTGCACGTTAAACCGGCAAACGCTTGGTCATGACGAGCTGCGTTCCTTGCTCCGGATGCACGTCGTACGACACGTCGTCCATCAGCGAGCGGATAAGGAACACGCCCAGTCCGCCGACGCGCTCGTCTTCGAGTTCGCGCGAGCGGATGCTTTCAGGACGCGTCCCGCGTCCGTAATCGCGAACGTTGATCCGCAAACCGTCGGCCAACGCTTCGCAACGGATTTCGATGTATGAACTTCCATGCGCGTGTTGAATCGCGTTCGTGCAAGCTTCCGCCACCGCCAGCTTGATGTCTTCGATCTCGTCGATCGAGAAGTGAAGCCGGCTAGCGACGGCGGCGACGGAGAGACGCGCGAGCGCCACCCATTCCGCCTTGCACGGAACGCGCAGTTCGACAACATCGGTCTCTTCCGCGCGCTGCACCGGCTGATTCACACGAGCGCCTTCATAGCCGCATCTTCGCTTTCGAAGATGCCGAAGATCTTCACCAACCCGGTGATGTCGAAGATCTTTTTGATTTGCGGATTGGTGCAGACCAGGTTGACCGAACCGCCGTGTTCGCGAACGCGCTTGAGGCCGCCGATGAGAACGCCGAGTCCGGTGGAGTCGATGTATCGCACCTTCTCCAGATTGATGACGAGGTGGTAGACGCCGCGATCGATCAGCTCGCCGATGGCATCCTTGACCTTCGGCGACGTGTAGACGTCGATCTCGCCTCCGAGATCGACCACGTAGCAATCGCCTTGTGCTTCACGCACGTTTACCTTAATGTCCAACGTCTTTTTCACTCCTATGCGTCGGCCTTGCGTTCGAGTTCTTCGCGCAGCGAGTCGGCGGATGCATTGCCTTCCTCAACCGCCGCGTCAAAGTTGCTGCGCGCATTTTCAACCACTTGACGGCCGCGCTCGTAGAGTTCGGCCGCACTTTCCTGCCACGTCGCCGTCACGTCGGTAACCCGCCCGCGAAGATCGTCCGTGGCATCCATGGCCAGATTACCCGCTTCCCGGGCTTTTCCAACCAGGACATCGCGCGTTTCTTCCTGCGTCAGAAGCACGGCAACCGCGCCTCCGACGATAGCGCCGAGAAGGAACCCGGCGAAAAAACCACCGCCGCGATTCTCATCATTCATGTTCGAAATCGTCTCCTAGGATTCGCCTGCTGACTTTCTTCCCGTAACCAGACGCCGTAAACCAGCGCTCACCCCGGTAATCGTGGCACCGACGTTGACGATCGCCGGCGAGAGCGCGTCCTTCGTCAGCGAGGCCGTCTGCGAGACCGATCCCGCCACGTCCTCGAGCGATTTCACGACGCCGCCCAAGCGGGCCAAGGTCTGATCCGCGGTATCGGCGATGCCGCCCACGTGGGTCAGGGTCGCATTGACCGGCTGGCCCAGGGTCGCGATCTGGCGGTCGACCTCGTCGAGGGTCGTATTGACTCGATTGAGGGTCTTGGCCAGGGCGAGCATTGCGATCAGCACCGCGATGCCCATGATGAGCACGCCGACGCCGACGCCGACATACATGATCCAGCTGGTGTCCGTCATGCCTGTAGAGTCCTTCCTCTCATTTCGGTAACTAAGCGGCCAACCAAGCGCGCTACTCGTTCGACCTCGGCCTCCATGGTACCGGCACCCAGAGAAAACCGGATGACACCTTGGTGCCAGCGCGGATCGATCCCAAGCGCCGCGATCACATGGCTCGGCTCGAGCGCTCCCGAGGTGCAGGCACTTCCCGCCGACACGGCAACGCCCTCGAGATCGAGCGCCATCAAGAGTGACTCGGAGTCAATACCCGCAAACGACGCGTTGGTAATATTCGGGAGCCGCGGGGCGCCGGCGCCGTTGATCCGGATGTCGTCGAGGGCGGCCAGCGACGCCTCCAACCGGTCCCGAAGCGCACCGACCCGAGCAACGTTCGATTCGCGCTCCTCGACGGCGAGTTCGAGCGCGCGCGCAAAGCCGACGATGCCGGCGACGTTCTCGGTGCCGGACCGCCGGCCAAATTCCTGACCGCCGCCGTAGACGAGCGGCTGCACCGCCAACCCCTCGCGCGTGTAGAGTAGGCCGACGCCCTTGGGCCCGTAGAGCTTATGCGCCGTCAACGAAAGCAGATCGACGCCCAGGCGCGCCGGCCCAACATCGAGCCACATCGCCGCCTGCACGGCATCCGTGTGAAAGAGCACCCCCCGCTCGCGCGCGATGGCGGCGAGTTCGCCGACCGGCGCGATCGTGCCGAGTTCGTTGTTGGCCAGCATGACCGATGCGAGGACCGTGTCCGGGCGCAGCGCCGCGGCAAAGACCGCGGGATCGATGCTGCCGCGCGCATCGACGGGAAGCAGCGTGATCGCGAAGCCCTCGTCACGCAGCGCGTCGAGGGCGTGCAACACGGCGTGATGCTCGATCGCGGTCGAGACGATGTGGCGCCCGCGGCCGGCAAGCGCGCGAGCGACGCCGATGATCGCCTGATTGTCGGCCTCCGAGCCGCTGCCCGTAAACGTGATCGTCTTTCGCGCGACCCCGAGCGCCGCGGCAACCCGGTCGCGCGCCTCGTCCAAACCGGCGCGCGCACGGCGGCCTTCGGCATGAAGGGAACTCGGGTTATGTCCGGCGTGCCCAAAAAACGGCAGCATCGCCTCGAGGACCTCGGGACGCACCGGCGTGGTCGCGGCATTATCCAGATAGATGCGAGTTTCCATAAATTCTCAGTGTGCTCTCAGAGCGCCACCCTACCATAACACCTGTGCGAAGCTCCATTGCACACTCCGAGAAGTAGCAACGGGAAAAAACGGCCGGACGATTCAGTCCGGCCGCTTTTTTTATGCGTCGTTTTCTCCCGCGTCGTAGTAGGTGCGCCCGCGGAGATTCTCAGGGAGATTGTCTTGTTTGACGCCGTAGTCGTCATGCGCGTAGTGATAGCCCTTGCCGTAGCCGAGCTGCTTCATCAAGCCGGTCGGCGCGTTGCGCAGGTGCAACGGCACGGGATCGTTCCGCGTGCCCTGCACGTCGGACATCGCAGCCGAATAGGCGCGGCCGACGCTGTTGCTCTTGGGCGCCTTCGCGAGATACAGCGTCGCATGCGAGAGCGGGTAGAAGCCCTCGGGCATCCCGACGAAGTGGACCGCTTGTTGCGCTGCGATCGCCACTTGGATCGCTTGCGGGTCCGCTAATCCAACGTCCTCGGAAGCCAAGATCACCAGGCGCCGCGCGATGAACAGCGGCTCCTCGCCGCCGTCGAGCATACGCGCGAGCCAATAGATTGCCGCATCCGGGTCGCTCGCACGAATGCTCTTGATGAACGCGCTGATGACGTCGTAGTGCTGTTCGCCGCCTTTATCGTACGTTGAACCGCGCCGCTGCAGCGCTTCGAGGATCAGCGGTTTGTCGATCTGTTTGGCGCCATCGCGTTGCGGTGCCGTTTGCGCCGCAAATTCGAGCGCGTTGAGGGCTGTTCGCGCATCGCCGTTTGCATAGCCGATCAACGTCTCGCGCGCGTCGTCTGCGAGCACGATCGTCTCGCTGCCGAGGCCGCGCTGCGGATCGGTCAACGCGCGCTCCACGATCGAGCCGATCTCTTCGTCGGTGAGTTGTTGCAAGACGAACACGCGCGCTCGCGAGAGCAGCGCGGAGTTGACTTCAAACGACGGATTTTCGGTCGTCGCGCCGATCAGCGTCACCGTGCCGTCCTCGACGTACGGAAGCACGGCATCTTGTTGGCCTTTGTTGAAACGGTGAATCTCGTCGATGAACAGCACCGTTCGGCGGCCGACGCGTTTGCGTGCTTGCGCCTCAGCCATCACTTTGCGCAAATCGGCGACGCCGGCGCTCACGGCGGAAAGCTTTTCGAACGTTGCGCCCGTCGATTGCGCGACGATCTCCGCCAGCGTCGTCTTCCCGGTACCCGGCGGCCCCCACAGAATCATCGAAGGAACTTTGTCCGTTTCGATCGCGCGCCGCAACGCGCGTCCGACGCCGACGATCTGCTCCTGGCCGACGTACTCTTCAAGCGACCGGGGGCGCATGCGCGCCGCGAGCGGCGCATCGGGCTCACCGAAGAGCGAGTTCATCCTCATTTGATTGCTTTTTGAATCGTCGCGAACCTGGCAACGCGTATGATGCG
>DASSZO010000016.1:0-24652 GCA_035702815.1 Candidatus Aquilonibacter sp.
GGGTCAGCGGAGTATCGTTGCCAGGGCTTGCGCCGTCGTAGCTCAGTGGTAGAGCATCTGCATGGTAAGCAGAAGGTCACGAGTTCAATCCTCGTCGACGGCTCCATTGATAGGAAGAACCCCGTGTTATTGACGGGGTTCTTTCTTTTACTTCTGCAAAACCGGATTGGTCGCTGCGAAGCGGTAGATGTTGTTGTCGGGGGTGTAGGCCGTTCCGACGATCGCGCCGTTATGATACGTGCCCTCGACTCGTGTGGGAGACGTTGAACCGATGAGCAGCCACACGTGGTCGCCGTCCACGCCGCCGGTTACCGGAACGAAGTGGATGGAGTACGCGGCTTGATAGTAGCCGCTCACGACACCGTCTTCGGCAAGCCGCACGTGGAGGTCGCCCACGAGCGGCGGAGCCCAATTTTTATTGAGTTCTTGTAAGCTCGTCGAGTAGGCGATCGTGCGGTCGGTGTGGATGGCCGCGGCATTCGCCACGACGGGAACGAGTGCGACGGCCGGAACAAATGATGAGAGAAGCAACGCTGCCAGCCAGCGTTTCATCGATGAAAAGAGATGGGTCACACTCTCTATAACCGTTTTCTTCGAACGTATGTTGCGGGTCCGAAAGACCCAAGCTCCTGTCAGCCGTAGCGCTCTTTTTTGCACGCACAAAACCGTTAGGATGCAAGGGATGCAACAGAACGTAATGGCGAAAGCCGCCGCGCTTGCTGCCGTCGTCTCGCTCGTAGCCTGCGGAGGCGGCGGCGGATCGACCGGTGGCGGAGGCAACCCGGTTCCCGTACCGACCGCGAGCATGCCCCCCGGCACGCCGACACCGGGTCCAACAGCAACGCCGGCACCGCCGGGCGCGTCAAGTCAGACGATCGTCACGAGTGCGGGCGGCACGAGCGGCCAGTCGGGCCAGTTTCAGAACTATGAAGGCGACACGCCGACGGGCGGTCAGGGTGCGTCGGTCGACGGCGTAACGTGCGATCCCGCGATGTCGAACATCTATCATATCCACAGCTTCTTGGGCGTCTATGTCAACGGAACGTTGATGGCGCTGCCGGCGGGCATCGGGATGGAGAATGCGCAGCCGCCTCAAAACGGATTCGTCGACGCTGCCAGCTGCTTCTATCACCTGCACACGCACGATCAGAGCGGCTTGATCCATGTCGAAGATCCGGATCCGTCAAACATACCGACCACACAGTCGATGTACAACCTCAAAACGTTTCTCGATATCTGGGGCATTACGGCCGATTCCAACCACTTCGGTCCGTTCACGGGCCCCGTTCGCGTCTTTACGTCGGGCGCCGTCTATCGTGGTAATAACGCGAGCTACACGACGACCGCGGACACCTTGACGTTCTATGGAACCGACCCGAATTCGGTGCCGCTATATTCGCATGAAGCGATCTTCATCGAAGTGGGTCCGACGTATCCGTCGTCGCTTCCCAACGTGAAATTCTACGAGGCGCAGTAAACTGCGCCTCGTGATGCCGTCGTCGTGGACTCGCGCTTAACGGATCGTCGTCGTATTGCGACTGCCGCCGCGCAGTCCGAATAGCCCAAGCAATCCGATCAACCCGAGCCATCCCCAGTTTCCGCCGCCGGCATTGTTGGCCGTCGTGTCGGTCGTCGTCGTGCCCGTCGTACCGGTCGTCGCCCCGGTCGTATCGCCGGGCGCCATCGTTGCGGTTACGCCCGCCGCGGACGTGTCGGTTACGGCGGGTGAAGACGTGTCGGCAGGGGCCGTCGTGTCGGTCGTTGCTTGTGCCGAAGCTTGCATCGGCGCGGTGATCGCGACCATCGCGAAAAGCAAACCTGCGGCGATTCTGCGTGAGCCTCTCATCGTGTCTCCTCGTGTAAGTGTCACACGATGATGTATCGCGAATCGCGCGTTGCTAAACGTACAGCAAGCCCCTCGGCTGCTTTCTAGCCGTTGCGCTTGAGCGTTTCGATGACCTCACCGAGCACGCGTTCGGCATCGCTGGGAGCGACCTGGCACGTACCGGCTCCCTGGTGCCCTCCGCCTCCATACAAGGCGAGCATGTCGCCCACGCTGGTCTTACACGTGCGGTTGAGGATGCTGTGACCGACTTGAATCGAGACGAATTCATTGTTGCGTCCGTCGGCGATCCGAAGCGATACGTTGGATTCCGGAAAGAGATCGTAGATGAGGAAACGATTGCCGCTGGGCAGCTCGCGCAGTCCGCGCACGTCGGTGATGACGACGTTTCCGTCTTGTCGCGAGACGGCGAGAAGATGCGCTTTGAATGCCGCCTCCTCGCGTTTGAGACGTTCGACATGGGCGCTGACCGCAGGATCCGCGAGAATTTCGTCGACCGATTTTTCTTTCGCGAGCGACATCAAGTGGCGGAAGTAGTCTTTGAACGCGCCCAAGCCGCTGCGCGGGTCGAGCGTGTAGCCGATGAGGATCCACCCTTGGGGATTGACGATGTCGTCCCGCGTCAGGAGTGCGGCGTCTAGCTTGTCCGTCGCCTCGAGCAATTCCGCGAAGCGTGCGAACTTCTCCGATTTGTAGTGATCGGCGATCACGCGCGCCGCGCTCGGTGCGATCTCGAAGTGCCCCTTCATCTCAGGATTCCAGGCTGCATCCGACTGACTCACGTGATGATCGAACCATAGTGCCGCGCGTTCGTCGTAGGGGAGATTGGCTAAAATGTCGTTGCCGCTAATCTCGACCTTGCCGTCTTGAACGTCTTTGGGGTGGGCGAAATCGATCTCGTCGATCGGCTCGACTTCCGCAAGCAAAATGGCCGACGTCAGACCGTCTAAATCCGCGCGTGTGATCAAACGCATCGTGTACAATCCTCCGGGCTCGCTTGCTTCGCCGCATCCGATAGACCGCCTGCGGCGTTACCAGAGTGTATGAACGACGATGTGATGGTCAACAAGACCGAAGAAGAGTGGCTGGCCGAACTGGGTCCGGAGCGGTATGCGATTCTGCGTCAGGCGGGGACCGAGCGCCCCTTCACGGGCTCGCTTCTCGACGTTCGCGAGGATGGGACCTATTGTTGCGGCGGCTGCGGACACGAGCTCTTTACCGCTGACGCGAAATTCGACTCGCACTGCGGCTGGCCGTCATTCACCCATCCCGATGAGCAGCGCAACGTGCGTCTTCTCGAAGACCGAAGCCACGGCATGATTCGCACGGAAGTGCGGTGCGCCCGTTGCGACTCCCACTTGGGCCACGTGTTCGATGACGGACCGGGTCCGCGCGGGACCCGGTACTGCATCAATTCACTCTCGCTGCAATTTAAGGGGCGTTAATTCCGCGCGGCGACGGTTCGACGGTTCCGGTCGTCGTGCTCGTTCCCTCGTGGAACGGGCGCGACGTTCGCTGCCACGATTCGGAGATCGTTTGACGGCTGCGGTCGACGACCGCGCTGTCGACGTCCAAGCCGGTGGCGGCGAGTTCGCGGATAACGATGCCCGGAATGCATTCGCCGATCTCCATGATCGCGTTCGCATAGTCCGCGAGGTGACGTTGGGCGATCGCCGCAACGCTCGGATCGTGCATGCCGTTTGCGGTCGTGAGCAGTTCGGAGTAGCTGATCGTACAGAGCGCCAACGCCGTGTAATCGTCGCGCAACGCTTTGGAGACTTTGGTTTTGCGGACTTTGTCGATCGCGCCGGCCACGAAACCTTCGATCTCGGTGACCGCGCTCTTGATGGGAGATGCCTCTTGACCGCCTAGGCGCTCGAGCTCGGACTTAAGCGCGTCGACGTGCATGTCGGAAAGCGCGACGAGGCGATTGACGACATCCGCTGCGTCCGTGTACTCCGCAACGTCGTGGTCGTTCTTTTGCATATCGAACGGTATCCGTATGTGACGCTCGACGGCAAGCATGTCACTCACATAGGTTGCCAAACTGTGCTGGTCGTTTCCCATCAATCGATCCTTTCTATTCCTGAAGCGTGCGCTGTAGACGGCCGGCGTCGTAGCCGAAACCGGCTAGCGAGTCGCAGATCCGGGCGAATACGGCTTCGTCGAGCGACGGCGTCCGCGAAAGAATCCAGAGGAAGTTCTTGTGCGGTTCACCGACGACTGCGAACGAATAGTCGGCCGCGAGATCCAGAATCCAGTACTTACCCCGCGCGAACGGTCCGAAGCGCACGTTTAGCTTCGCGTTCGTCTGCGGATCGTCAACGCAAGCCCAACCGCTTGTGACCAAAACGTCACCGTCCTGCGTCGTGCACGTGTTGACGACGCGCAGTTTTCCATCGACGACGGTGTATTGGGCGGTGCTGTTGCGCGCGCACCGGCGTTCGAAGCGCGTCGGATAGCGCGCAATTTCGAACCATCGTCCGGCATATCGCTCCAAGTCGACGAATGGGACCGTTTCGGGAGCGGCGCTGCGGGTTCGCGCTCGCTTGATTGCTAGTCCGGCCGCAACGCCGACGGACAAACCCGTGCCGGCCGTGATCCAACGCGTCGTACCATTCATGCGAAAACTTGTACCCGCTTGTCTAAGAAACGACGGCGATTGTAGGCCTGCGAACGAAGAGCGTTCCTTCGAACCGTCGCTTGCTACAATAGGCAAACGAAAAGGAGTTTCGCTCTATGACAAGCTTCGATCTTCCCTCCGCGCCGGATATGTCTCGGCGCGAGGAAATGGCCTTTCAGCTTGCCGTTTTGCAAGACGCGTCGCAGCAGGCCGACGAGTACTGGGGAAATTGGCTGTGGCGTCGCTCTCAACCGAGCTTCGGGCCCAGCGGAGCGCTCATCGATGCGCTGTGCGACCGCTACGACGTTGCGACGATCAAGGCCGCGTGGCGGAAGTGGTTTGACGTCTTGACCAGTTGGGATTTCGTCGACGCGCTCATCGGACGGGATGTGCGAGGAATGGTGGACGAACCGGAACTCGTCGCGCCAGGACGCTGACGAGCCGCTCGATCCCCTCGCGATCTTCCGGGCTGAAGCGCGCCAAGCGCGGGCTGTCGATGTCGAACACACCGTACACGCCCCGGTCGTCCCCGAACGGAACCACGATCTCCGAAGCGGACGCCGAATCGCATACGATATGGTCGGCAAATGCGTTGACGTCGTCGACCACGGTCGTCTTTGCGCTCGTATAGGCGGCGCCGCACACGCCCCGCCCCGCAGGCAGGCGCGTACACGCGGGCCGGCCGTTGAACGGCCCGAGGACTAACTCGCCCGCTTCGTCCGCGAAATAGAATCCGGCCCAATTCAGCTCGGGAATCTCGTGGTAGACGAATGCCGCAAAGTTTGCCATGTTCGCGAGGGCGTCGGGCTCCTCGGAGAGCAACGCGTCGACCTGGGCTTCGAGCAGTGAGTAATCCATAGTGCAGCTTGGTTTCTCCGCATACCCTGGTGTTTGCTTCCGACCGGGAGTGGGAATAGCTCCAGAAGTTTCCCGGAGGGTGGCACGTGTACGAAGTTCAGCGTGGCACGCGTGGCGTCATTGGAGCGCCGCCGATTGCGCATGCGATGTTCGGCAATTATCTGCTCGATGCGTTACCGCGCGACGAAGTCGCACGGCTCTCGTCGCACGTGCGCCGCGTCTTTTTGCACCGGGGGCAAGTGCTCGCCGTCCCAGGTGAGCTCACCGAATTCATCTATTTTCCGATCGACGCGCTGCTTTGGAGTTGGACGACCACGACCGGCGCCGAACGGCCGACGTCGCTCCTGACAATTGGCCGTCGCGGCGCGATGTCGCTCGATACATTGCTTGATCTGCCCGCGACGCATGCGAACGTGGCGGTTCTTTCACCCGGGAGCGCATGGCGCGTGCCCCGCACGATTTTCGAAAGTGCCTGGCGCGCGGCGGATTCCCCGCTGCGACGATTGATGGCGCGCTTCGCTTACGTCTCGTTTGCCGTCGGCGCGTTTCGCCTGGCGTGTAACTCCGAGCACAACGTCGACCGGCGCTTGGCGCGTTGGCTGCTTTTCATCATGGATGAGACGGGGAAGCCCGAGGCGTCACTGACGCACCAGCAGATCGCCGACGTCGCAGCGATTCGACGTCCCTCGGTATCGTTGGCGTTCTCCGATTTGCAGCGGCGCGCGATCGTCCGCGTCCACCACGGCCTCGTGCAGATTTTGGATCGCGAGCGCTTGGAGAAGGAGACGTGTCCCTGCTATAACGCGATTCGGCAGCTTATAGAAGAGACGCTTGCACCGGACGGCGCTGCGTTTTAGTGCCAGCGGATGAAGGCGAGCGACGCCGCGGTGATAACCCCGACCACACCCCAACCCGCCGCCGCTAATCCTTTCGGCGCGATGTTATCGCCCATCGTCTGCGTATCGCGCGCGAGCAGCACGAGGAGCGCAAGCGTGACGGGCGTTCCGATTCCGCCGGCGATCGACGCGATGAAAAGCAGTTTGATCGGCGCAATACCGGCAAGCGCGAGCAGCGTCGAAAGCGCAACGCCGATCGCCATCGTCCCGTAGTAGCGCTTTGCTTCATGCGGGCGCTTATCGAGCGAGCCGCCCCAGCGAAGCGTCGAACTGGTCGCGCTTGCCATGCCGGCCGCGAGCACCGGCAATGCGAGGATCGCCGAACCAAACAGACCGATGCCGAAGATGATCGAGGCCCACGCGCCGGCGATCGGCTCGAGCGCCTTGGCCGCGTCTTGGGCGGTCTGAATCGTGGTGTGGGCAATGCCGAGGGTGGCCGCGGTGCCGACCAGGATGAACCACAGCACCGCGCCGGTGACCACGGTGCCGGGAATGGACGCAAGCTGTAGCGCCCACACCGCTCGTTTGGGCGGCTGGTTACTGGCGATCTCTACGGTCTGCCAGTAGTACGAGTAGGTCGTAAGCGCGGTGCCGATCAACGCGACGATCGTCGAAATGTACAGCGAACTGCTCTCGAATCGGGGGACGAAGCCGGCCGCGACGGCATGCCAATTCGGATGCGCGATGAACGTCGTCGCGACGTAGGCCAGAAATGCGAGCGGCAGAACGACGAGCCACCGCATCACGTCGTCCATCGTTCCGAACATGAGCAAAACCGTGATGACGATACTCAACGGAATGAGAAACCACACATAATGCACGTGCGTGATCAACGCGAGCGCGGCGGCGCCGGCTTCCAGGTCGGCGGCATACGTGATGACGTTGACGGCCAGGATGCACGCGAGCGAGATCAAGGCGATCGTCGTGCCATACCGGCGGCGAACCGCGGACTGCAGGCCTTCCCGTGAGACGGTCGCCACCTGCGTGCCCAGCATCTGAACGATCGTGAACATCGGAACGATCAGCGCGACGAGCCACTCCAACCCATATTGGATGCTCGCGCCCGCAATAGCGAGCGTGGCGACGGTGGTGGGATCGACGTCGGATGCCGCGCTGATGATTCCGGAGACGAACGTGTGTTTTGAAGCAGCGATCGCCTCCGGATCGTGCAGAACCTCTTGGAGCGTTTCTTCTTCCAAATATACCTAGGCCGTTACATGCTACGGGTGAGCGTTCGTAAGCGGCGTGTTCTGATCATAGATGAGCTTCCACCTGTCGCCGTCACGCACGAAGAGCAAGAAGAGAAGAAAGCGCGTGAGTTCCTTGCCGGTGGAGTAACGGATCGAGGTCAGCGCCCAGGCCGCTCCCTCGCGCTCCTCCGTCCACAGAATCGACGGCTCGAAGACCCATCCGCCCTCGATGAACCAGCCGCGATGCGCGGCGACCGCCTCGTCGTAGCCATGGATCACCGAGCCCGTCGGTCCGATCAAGCGAACATCGCGATGCAACGTGCGGGCGAAACCCTCGATATCGCGCCGCGCGATCGCATTCAGATGCTCGTCGAGCGCCGCCGCAAAACCGCTCTGACGCTCGATCACGGCCAGGACGTCTCTTGATTGGGGCAGATCATCAGTTCGCGCACGTCGCAGCCTTGCGGTTGCGAAAGCGCAAAAACGACGGCGTTTGCTACATCCGAAGGAGCATTGAGCTGCGCGTCGGGACCCGGCTGATACTGCGGATCGCGTCCGTCGAAGAACGAGGTTCGCATGCCGCCGGGAAGCAGCAGCGTGATGCCGATGCGCCCTTTGAGTTCGGCCGCGAGCGCCCGTGTGAATCCGACGACACCGAATTTACTTGCACAGTATGCCGATGCGTCCGAGAGCGCGCGCAGGCCGAGCGTTGAAGCTACCGTCACGACGCGCCCATGCTCTTTTTCGAGATGCGGCAAAGCCGCACGAACCAGCGCGGCGGTACCGATCAGATTGACGTTGATGACTCGCTGCCACTGATCGAACGGCACCTTGTCAAACGGGCCGCACGCGTCGATTCCGGCATTGGCCACGACGCCCGAAAGGCCGCCGTATTTGGTAGCCGCATCGTCCACGGCGCGGGCAACGGCATTCGCATCGCTGACGTCGACGTGCACGAAATCATGCGCGCTTGCGCTCTTGCGGACGTCGAATACGATGGGCGTGCCGCCCGCGCCCTCGATCGCGTCGGCGACCGCGGCGCCTAACCCGCCGGCCGCTCCCGTTACGATATATGCGCCGGAAAGACGGCGTGAACGTTGGACGTCGCCGTTCGAAGAACCGCGAATCACGGTGTCCATAGGTGTGGTCTCCTTACTCTGTTGCCGGTGTTGAGGTGTGAACGTTAAACATTCAGGCGGGTACTGCCGAACGAAACCAGTCAATCGTGCGCAAGAGTCCCTCGCGCATCGGTGTGCGCGCGCGCCATTTCAGGATTGCTTGCGCGCGCGTCAAATCGGGTCGCCGCTGACGCGGATCGTTCTCGGGCAACGGAAGATGCCGGAGACGGAGCGGAACGCCGCAGAGATCCGCGATCGTTCGTGCGATCTCGAGCACCGTCACTTCCTCGTCATTGCCGATGTTGACGACCCAGTGCGCCGGATCATCGACCGCCATAAAGCGCAGAATCGCCTCGATGAGATCGTCGACGTAACAGAGAGAGCGCGTCTGAGAGCCGTCTCCGAACACGCTGAGCGGTTTGCCGGTGAGCGCCTCGTCGATGAAGGTTGGAACGACGCGTCCGTCATGCCGCCGCATCCGAGGTCCGTAGGTGTTGAAGATCCGAACCATTCGGCCGTCGAGCCGCTCGGTGCGACGGTACGCCGCGACGACCGCTTCACCATACCGTTTCGCCTCGTCGTAACAGGAGCGCGGGCCGATGCTGTTCACGTTTCCGAAATACTCTTCGCGCTGAGGATGCACCAGCGGGTCGCCGTAGGTTTCGGAGGTCGAAGCGTAGATGAGACGCGCCCCATGTTCACGCGCAAGTTCGCAGCAGTGTTCGGTTCCTCGCGAATTGACGCGCAATGTCGCAAGCGGCCGTTCGGCGTAATCGATCGGGCTTGCCGCCGACGCGAAATGAAAAATCGCATCGACGCGCTCCATCGCCGGTACTCCCTCGCTGACGTCCGCGTCGATGAAGTGGAAGCGGTCGTCATCCATAAACGGCGCGACGTTGCAGATTGCGCCCGTTGAGAGATCGTCGACCCCCGTCACGGTATGCCCTTCGCGAAGGAGCGCGTCGCAGAGATGCGACCCCAAAAAGCCCGCGGCGCCGGTCACGAGCGCGATCATGCCGAGATCCTCGCCGGCGCGGGCCGCGCGATGCCGACATAGTCGAACCCGAGCGCGCGCAGCTTGCCAGCATCCAGCGCGTTTCGAAGGTCGAAAAGGTGCGAGCCTTTCATCGCGAGAGCTGCTGCACGCCAGTCGAGCGCGCGATAGACCGGCCACGGGGTTGCCACAACCGCAAAGTCCGCGTCGCAAAAGGCCTCCGCCGGAGAGGATGCATACGTGACGTGATCGGGCAGGCGATGACGCGCCGCGGTCATCGCCGCCGGATCGTGGACGCAGAGTCGCGCACCGCGGCTACATAATGCATGTGCAAGTGCGATGGAGGGCGATTCTCGAACGTCGTCCGTTTCCGGCTTAAAGCTCAGCCCGAGAATCGCTCCACGTCGTCCGTCGAGATCACCGACGCGTGATTCCATAACGGCGATCGCCCGCGCGACCTGCCGTTTGTTGACGTCTAACACGGCGTCGAGCATGCGGGGCTCGATTGCGTGAGCGCGCGCGACGTGCGCGAGCGCGCTTACGTCCTTCGGTAGACACGAACCGCCGAAGCCAAGACCCGGCTGCATGTATTGGCGGCCGATCCGGCGATCGTACGCCATTCCCGCAATCACGTCGTCGACGTTCGCGCCGACCGATTCGCAAATATTCGAAAGCTCGTTGACAAACGAAAGCTTCGTCGCGAGAAACGCATTCGCCGCGTACTTGATCATCTCGGCGGTGTGAGGCTCGACGACGAGCACCGGCGCGTCGATCGGGGCGTAGAGATCGCGAAGCAGCCGCGCTGCGGCGTCGTCATCGGTTCCGATAACGATGCGATCCGGATGCATGAAATCGTCGACGGCGCTTCCCTCTCGGAGAAATTCCGGATTGGATGCAACCATGAACTGCCGGCCGCCGCCGTGCCGTTCGAGCAGGCGCGCGACGAGGTCGACCGTTTCAACTGGGACCGTCGACTTGTTCACGACGAGCAGAGGTCCCGCCGCATACGCTGCAATTTCTTTGGCGGCTTGTCGAACGTACGTCAGATCCGCGTCTCCCAACGGACCCACCGGCGTGCCGACGGCGATGAAGACGATTTCACGGTCGCGGAGCGCGTCTTGCGCGCTCGCTCGAAAGCGCAACCTGCCGTCCCGTCGAGCGCTTTTGACGATCGCCGATAATCCTGGTTCATAAAACGGAAGCGATCCGTCGTCGAGCATCGCAAGCTTCGTAAGATCGGTGTCGTACGCGACGACATCGTTCCCGAGATTCGCAAGACATGCTGCAGTGACAAGTCCGACGTAGCCGATGCCGCAGACGGCGACGGTATGCATGCATGCTACGTTGCCATTCCGCTCCTTGTTTCAAGCACCGTTCGCTGTGTTCGCTACATCGCTGTTATGTTGCGAACACGCCGTGCGATTGGCGACGCTCAACATGGGAATCGTCCGTAGCAGTACCCCCCTTTTACGAAGGACGAGTAAGCGTAGAGTGAACGTTCTGGGAATTAACGCGGTCTTTCACGATAGCAGTGCTGCGCTCGTGCAAAATGGACGCATCGTGGCGGCTGCCGAAGAAGAACGCTTCAGCCGGCGCAAGCACGGTAAGCCGTGTGTGCCGTTCAGCGCGTGGGAATTGCCCGTGCAATCTGCAGCGTGGGCGCTCGATGATGCGGGATTGCGCACGGACGACGTCGACGCGGTTGCGTATTCGTACGATCCCGATCTCGCGCCCGCCGTCGTGGGCGACGACATCACGCAGAGCGAATGGGAAGGACTGCGCACGCTCTTCGCGCGCCGCTTCCCGAACTTTCTCAAGACGGCGCTTCCCGGCATCGAGCGAGCGCGCGTCGAGTTTGTTCCGCATCACGTCGCGCACGCGGCGTCCGCGTATCTGGCCGCTCCGTTCGACCGGTGTGCGGTTCTGGTTCTCGACGGACGAGGAGAATCGAGTTCCGGCTTGCTCGGCGTTGCGCGCAAGGGCGCGTTAGAGATCCTCGCGACGCGGACGCTTCCACACTCGCTCGGGCTGCTCTATGAAGAACTGACGGCGCATCTCGGGTTCCACCGCTCGTCGGATGAGTATAAAGTGATGGGCCTTGCCGGATACGGACGTCCGCGGTTCATCAATCGTCTGCGCGAGCTGGTGCGGGTGGACGGCCCGCTCTTTACCGTCGGTCCCGTCGATCTTTCCGAATTCGCGCCGCCGCGGCTCGACGGTCAGGCGTTCGAGAGCGAGCATGCGGACCTCGCATGCAGCGTGCAGCAGCGGCTCGAGGAAGTGCTGCTCGAACTCGCCGGCTGGCTCGCGCGAGAAACCGGCGAGACGAACATTGCGATGGCCGGCGGCGTCGCGCTCAACTGCGTTGCGAATGCTCGACTGGCGGCCGAAGGTCCGTTCGAACGCGTCTGGGTGCAGCCTGCTGCGGGCGACGCGGGAACGGCACTTGGCGCGGCGCTGTACGTCGCACACAAATACGGCGATAGGGTCGAACCTATGCATACGGCCGCCCTGGGACGCGCGTGGGACGACGCTCAGATCGAGCGCTGGCTTCAAACGGCTCGCATCCCGTACACGCGATCGGCCGACATCGCTCGCGAGGTTGCGCGGACAATCGCGGACGACGGAATTGTGGCATGGTTTCAGGGGCGAAGCGAGTTCGGCCCTCGAGCGCTTGGGCATCGCAGTTTGCTTGCCAATCCGCGGTACGCGCGCAATCTCGAACGACTCAATGACGTCAAGGGAAGAGAACAATTCCGTCCGGTGGCGCCGATGGTGCTCGAAGAGCGCGCTCCGGAGATATTCATCGGGCAGCTGCCGAGCCCGTTCATGCTCTTTACCCACAGCGTGCGCGAGGAATGGCGCGAGCGAATCGCAGCGGCCGTTCACGTGGACGGCAGCGCGCGCATTCAAACCGTCAATCGCGACGAAGAACCGCTCGTCGCGCGGATGCTCGATGAAGTCGAGCGACTCACCGGTACGCCGGTCGTCATCAATACGAGTCTCAATACGGCCGGACGGCCGATGGTCGACGACGTTCGGGACGCGCTCGAATGCTTCGGGTCCGCTCCGATCGATCTATTGGCGATCGGGTCGTTTGCCATCCGGCGGCCGGAGGCGTTTGCTGGGGCGCGCGAGCGGGAGTTGACCGCGACGCCGTGATTGCATACACCATTGTCATCCCGACGATCGGGCGAAGCAGTCTTTACGAGTTACTCGATTCGCTCGGCGCGGGCGACGGACCGATGCCCGCACGGATCGTCGTCGTCGACGATCGGCGCGAAGGCGGCCCATTGGCGCTCGAT
This sequence comes from Candidatus Aquilonibacter sp., assembly GCA_035702815.1. Classification (GTDB taxonomy): domain Bacteria; phylum Vulcanimicrobiota; class Vulcanimicrobiia; order Vulcanimicrobiales; family Vulcanimicrobiaceae; genus JAMXLG01. The sequence continues at coordinate 12,828 of DASSZO010000016.1, forward strand.
CGCGTCGATGCGCGCGTCGCTGGATTGGTCGACGTCGTCGTGAGCGGCGGACGCGGCCCGGCTGCGGCTCGCAATCGCGGTTGGCACGCGGCACGGACGCCTTGGGTCGTTTTCGTCGATGATGACGTTCTCGTCGGACCTACGTGGCGCGAAGATCTCGAGCGCGATCTCGCGTCGGCGCCCGCACACATCGCCGGTATTCAAGGGCGCATCGACGTTCCGGTACCGGCGGATCGCCCGGCGAGCGATTGGGAGCGCAACGTTCAAGGATTGATGCGCTCCGTGTGGATCACCGCCGACATGGCGTACCGCCGCGATGCGCTCGTTGCGACCGGCGGTTTCGACGAACGTTTCAAACGCGCGTACCGCGAGGATGCCGATCTCGCGATTCGCATGAAAGCGCTGGGCTTTGGCCTTGCGTTCGGCACGCGCGAAGCGCTTCATCCGGTACGGCCCGCCGATCGATGGATCAGCGTTCGCCTGCAGCGCGGGAATGCCGACGATATTCTGATGCGCGCGATTCACGGCGCGCGTTGGCGGATTGCGGCCGGATCGCCCCGCGGCCGGTTCGCAATGCATGCGGCCACGGTCGCCGCTGCCGGCGTTGCGTTGACCGCCGCCGTCGAGCAACGAAAGGACATCGCGCTCCTGGCAGCCGGAGCGTGGCTTGCGCTCACGGCAGAGTTCGCATGGCGAAGGATCGCGCCGGGGCCCCGCACGTCGGAAGAGATTGCAACGATGGCGGCGACGAGTGCCCTTATTCCGTTCGCCGCCGTCTATCACAAGATTCGCGGAATCGTGATGTTGCCCGCCTTGCTCGGACGGGAGGCGGCATGAAAGACCGCGCGATTTTGTTCGATCGCGACGGGACGCTCATCGTCGATCGTCCCGGCAACACCGATCCGGCAGCAATCGAATTGATGCCGCATGCGGCGGATGCACTTGCGCTCGCACGCGAGTGGGGATTTGCCGTCGGCGTGGTGACGAACCAACCGGCCGTTGGCGAAGGCGAGATCGACCACACGCAACTCTTTGCATTGCACGCGCGCATTGAAGAGTTGGCCGGGCCGATCGACGGCTGGTTCGTCTGCATTCATGGGATCGCCGACGGATGCGAGTGCCGCAAGCCGGAACCGGGTTTGATTTTAGCCGCGTCCGCGCGTCTGGGCGTTGCGCCCGAATGTTGTACGGTCATCGGCGACATCGGTGCCGACATCGAAGCGGCGCGCGCCGCCGGCGCTCGGGGCGTACTCGTCCCAACGGGAGTGACGCGCCAAGAAGAGATCGCGGCGGCGCCGGTCGTCGCGCAGGACGTTCTGGATGCCGTACGTCGCGTGATTGCGGAAACGGTGCGATCGTGAAGCGCGTTCTGGCCGTTCGTCAAGATAACAACGGCGACGTCATACTCGTCGGCCCTGCCATTCGCGCGCTTGCGGCCCAAGCGCACGTCGATCTGTTATGCGGGCCGCGCGGTGCGGCTGCGGCCGCGCTGCTGCCCGGCGTCGATGTCGTGCACGTCGAGGAGGCGGCATGGATCGACGCCGAGCCGGCTCCCATCGAACGCGACGTCGTCAACGCGTTTATCGATCGCATGCGCGGCCGATACGATGAGGCCGTCATCTTTACGTCGTTTCACCAAAGCCCGTTGCCGATGGCGCTGTTGCTTCGCATGGCGGGCATCGCACGCATCGGCGCCGTCAGCGTGGATTACCCGGGGTCGCTCTTGGACGTGCGCCACCGGGTCGACGACGATATTCACGAGGTCGAGCGCGCGCTTTCGCTCGTTGAAGCGATGGGCTATCCGATCCCTTCGAACGACGATCGGCGATTGCGCCTGCACCGCCTCGCGCGCGTTGAATACGACGAGCCGCACTACGTTGTCGTCCATCCCGGCTGCACGATGACTGCGCGCACCTGGAGTACGAGCGGATTTTTCGACGTGACGCGGCTCCTGGGCGAGGCCGGCTACGCGATCGCCGTGACGGGCGGAAGCGACGAACAAACGCTGACGTCGTACGTCGCGTCCGGGCACCCTCGCGCACGCGACTTTGGGGGAGCCACGACGTTTGCTCAGTTCGCTGCGCTCGTCAAAGGTGCCGCCGCGGTCGTGTGCGGGAACACGGCGACGACGCACGTGGCGGCCGCAGTCGGAACGCCGGTCGTCGAGATTTTTCCGCCAACGATTCCGCTCTCGCGCTTCTCGCCATGGATGGTTTCATACGAGGTGTTTGGCGATCAGACGATCGGCTGTGCCGGCTGTCGCGCCCGGACGTGTCCGTTCGCGGGCCATCCGTGCGTGAGCGGAATCGATCCTCGCGACGTCGTCGCTTCCGTGCAGCGCCTTGCGCGCGCGATGGAGTTCGTCTCGTGAACATTCTGGTTTGGCATGTTCACGGGTCGTGGATGACGTCGTTCGTGCAAGGAAAACATACCTACGTGATTCCAACGGTCGCTGACCGCGGACCGGATGGACGGGGCCGTGCCGACACGTGGGAGTGGCCCTCGAATGCGCTTGAGCGTGCGCCGGAAGCGCTTGCAGACGAACGTCCGGATCTCATCGTGCTGCAACGTCCGCACGAATACGAGCTGATCCGCGAATGGACGGGCTGGACGCCCGGGCTCGACGTGCCGGCGGTCTATCTCGAGCACAATGCTCCGCAAGGGCGCATCAACGAGATGCGCCATCCCATGGCGTCGGTCCGCAACGTTCCCGTCGTCCACGTGACGTATTTCAATCAACTGTTTTGGGATTGCGGCGAGGCGCGCACGTTTGTCGTCGAGCACGGCATCGTCGATCCAGGCTATCGATACACGGGCGAGCTTGCGCGATACGCGGTCGTCATCAATGAAGCGCGTCGGCGCGCTCGCGTCACGGGAACCGACCTGCTGCCTCGTTTCGACACGATTGCACCGGTCGACGTTTTCGGTATGGACGCCGGACCCATGGGCGGGTTCGAAAATTTGCCGCAAGAGCGCATGCACGACGAAATTGCGCGACGTCGCGTGTACGTCCATCCGATACGCTGGACGTCGCTCGGTCTCTCGCTTATCGAAGCCATGCATTTGGGTATGCCTGTAGTAGCGCTCGCTACGACCGAAGTCCCGCACGCTGTTCCTTCCGACGCTGGTGTCATTTCGACCGACGTCAACGCGCTGGTCGACGCCAGCCGTACCCTACTCAACGATCTCGATCGCTGCGTGGAGATGGGCAATCGCGCCCGTGCTTACGCGCGGGAGCGTTTCGGACTCGAACGCTTCCTGGACGATTGGGATCGCGTCATCGAGGAGATCGTCCCATGAAGATTGCGTTCGTTTCGGAACACGCGAGCCCGCTCGCGGTGCTGGGCGGGGTGGATGCCGGCGGCCAGAACGTGCACGTTGCGGCGCTCGCCGAAGCACTCGCGCGCGGCGGCGACGAGGTTCGCGTCTATACGCGCCGCGACGATCCGCGTTTGCCGGCGACGGTTCCGTTCTGCACCGGCGTGCTCGTCGATCACGTCGATGCGGGACCGGCACAAGCGATCGAAAAGGACCATCTGCTCGAATTCATGCCGCAATTCGGCCGCGAGCTCGAGGCGCGGTGGTCCGATTGGCGTCCGGACGTCGTGCACGCGCATTTCTGGATGTCGGGACTCGCGTCGCTTCAAGCCGGGAGCGCACTCGATCTCCCCGTCGTGCAAACGTACCACGCGCTTGGAATCGAGAAGAAGCGTCATCAGGGCACAAAAGACACGAGTCCTTCGATGCGCTTGGAACTCGAAGCACACATCGCACGACAGACGACGCATATCGTCGCAACGGCCACGGCCGAAGCGTTCGAACTGGTTCGCATGGGCGCGAGCCGGAACGATATCACCGTTGTTCCTTGCGGCGTCGACTTATCGCAGTTTGCGGCACTGGGTCCCAGCGAAACGAGGGATCGACGCAAGCACCGAATCGTCTGCTTGTCGCGGTTGGTGGAACGCAAAGGGATCGCGGACGTGATCTCTGCGCTCAAGCTGCTGCCGAATACCGAACTCGTGATCGCAGGCGGACCCGATCGCGACGCGCTTTGGAGCGATCCCGAAGCGGCGCGGCTCCGCGAGATCGCCCGTACGCTCGGTGTGGAAGATCGCGTCGATTTTCGCGGCCGGGTCGAGCGTACGGCCGTCGCGCGCCTTCTACGCTCCGCGGATCTCGTCGTGTGCTATCCGTGGTACGAGCCGTTCGGAATCGTGCCCCTCGAGGCGATGGCATGCGGCGTGCCCGTCGTCGTGTCTTCGGTCGGCGGCCTTGTCGACAGCGTCGTCGACGGCGTGACCGGGTTGCATGTGGAGCCGCGCTCGCCCATCGCGCTCGCGCAAGCGATTCGCACGCTGCTTCAAAACGAGCGATTGCGCCTCAATCTCGGTGTCGCCGGCGCCAAACGCGTCAACGAACGCTATGGATGGCCTCGCATCGCAAACGACACGAAGGCGGTGTACGCGCGGGTTATCACCGAAAAGGGCTACGCCGCGCAAGCATCGTGAGATCGGCAATTACGACGCGGCGTCCGCGCTTGGTCATGCTGCGCGCGCTGGCGTTGGGCGACTTTCTCACCGCGGTTCCGGCTTACCGCGCGCTCGCGCGCGCCTTTCCGGGACACTATCGCGTCTTGGCCGCTCCCGTTGCGCTTGCGCCGCTGGCGGAACTGTGCGGCGATATCGATGAAGTCGTCGATACCGCCGCGCTTTCTCCGTTGGATCCCGCCCTCGCAGGTGCCGACGTCGCGGTCAATTTGCACGGGCGTGGACCGCAGAGTCACCGGCTACTGCTCGAGACCGAGCCGCGAAGGCTTATCGCGTTTGCGCATCCGGATATCTCCGGTTTTGAAGCCGCGCCCGCCTTTCGCCAAGACGAGCACGAAGTGCGGCGTTGGTGCCGTTTGCTCGAAGAATCGGGGATACGCACCGATCCGCGCGATCTCGATCTCCGCGCCGCACCGTACTGCGGCCCGCACCGCGGTGCCGTCGTATTGCACTGCGGCGCTTCGAGTGAGTCTCGGCGCTGGCCGATCGCCGCATGGATCGAGCTTGCGGCGCAACTGCATCGTGATGGATACCGTGTCGTATTCACCGGAACGCAGCGGGAGTTTCGGCGCGCGCGCGTGATCGCGCGCAATGCGGGCGTACCGATCGACCGGGTCACAGCCGGACGCACCACGGTGACGGAGCTCGTGTCGCTCGTTGCTGCCGCGCGCGCGGTTGTTTGCGGCGACACCGGGGTCGCACACGTTGCGACGGCGGTCGGTACGCCGTCCGTCGTGCTGTTCGGTCCCATCAGCCCGGCGAGCTGGGGGCCGCCGCGCGAGCGTCGACAACATCGTGTTCTGTGGCGAGGCCGCATTGGAGATCCGCACGCCGCAGTGGTCGATCCCGGGCTTGCTTCCATTACGGTTGAAGAGGTTCGCCGCGAGCTTGACGCGCTACTCGACACGCCGCGGGCCGGCTAGTCCGACGGTTCGCCGCCGAACGGCAAGGGTATTTAGTTGAAGAAAACGACCGCTTCCACTGGGAGGTTTTGCTTTGGCAACAGCACGCGAAACGACCGATCACGACGAGATTCGTGAGTGGGTCGAGCGCAACGGCGGCAGACCGGCGCAAGTTGAAGGAACGGGCGGAATGCTCCGTATCGATTTCGGTGATGAGGATGCGCGGTTGGAACCGATCGAGTGGGACCGCTTCTTCGACATCTTCGATGACAGCGGCTTGGGCTTCTTGTACGACCCCGACGGGCACATGAACAAGTTCATTCAAGTCGGCAGCGACGAAACCGGGATCGGAAAAACCGAGCCGGACGAACGTGACGTACGCAGCGCGGCATCGCGCGGCCGACGCGGCTCTCGCAAGAAGTCGACCACTCGAAAGAAGAGCACCGGTGGCGGCGCTCGCAAGAAGAGCACGAGCAGCAGTACCCGCAAGAAGAGCACCGGCTCGCGCAAAAAGAGCACCAGCTCGCGCAAAAAGAGCACCAGCTCGCGCAAGAAGAGCACGGGAGGCGGTACACGCAAGAAGACCACCAACTCGCGCAAGAAGAGCACCAGTTCGCGCAAGAAGCGCGCGAGTAGCGGTACGCGCAAGAAAAGCACCAGCTCGCGCAAGAAGAGCGCGAGTAGCGGTACGCGCAAGAAGAGCACTACCTCGCGCAAAAAGAAGGCGAGCGGCGGCGGACGCAAATACGGCCGCAAAGCGGGGCGTAAGGTCGAACGCGCGATGCGCGAAATGAACGAAGGGAAGTTGCGTTCGGGGCGCAGCGGTCGCAAGGTCAAGAATCGCAAGCAAGCAATTGCGATCGGATTGTCGGAGGCACGGCGAGAGGGCGACAAGGTGCCGTCCCGCCGGAAGAGCAGCCGGAAGAAGAAGCGCTGATACTTACCAACGATAAGTGACGGGGTTCTGAGGTAACCGGGCGAAAATAGGCCGTCCTGCCCATTGCCGCCCGGGGTACCTCTGGTTGTCTGATCCGATCCTTCGTGATCGAGCGAGTACAAACGACCGGCTGCTCATGAAGCAAGCCGCCTCGTTGTTGGCAACCGACCTTTCCCTTGGCGAACTCTTTGAACGGCTGACCCGGCTGCTTGCCGAGCACATCGATGCGGCGGTCGTCTTCATTGCTCTCGCGCGTCCCGACGGCCGGCATACGATCGAATATTTCTACGATCACGGCGAGATCCGGCGATATCCGCACATCGAGCTTACCGAAGGTTCGCGAGCCCGCGAAGTGATTCGCTCAGGCGAAATTATTTGGGGGAATCGCCCCGACGTTTGGGCACCGCAAGGCACGACGCCGATCAACCGCGACCGGCCATGGACCAACGACACGCGCTCGGCGATGTTCGTGCCGATGCGCGCCGGCGGTGATACGGTCGGCGCGCTCTCCGTTCAAAGCATCCACGAAGATGCGTACGCGCATGAGGACGTCGAAACGATCGCGGCGATCGGTCATTATCTCGGCGTCGCGATTCAGAATCAGCGCATGTATCAGGCGCTGGCGCGAACCGCTGAATACGATCCGCTCACGGGTCTTGCGAATCATTCGAGGATGTCGCGCGAACTCGACGGTGCGCTGACGCAGGCGACGTCGACGCGTCCGGTCGTCGCGCTCATGCTCAACATCGTCAACTTCGGCATGTTCAACGAACTCTATGGATATGAAGAAGGCGACGGGGTTCTGCGTCAAATTGCCGGCGTGCTTCGCAGTTTTGAGGACGCGGACGAAAATATTTCGGTCGGGCGTTTCGGCGGCGATGTGTTCATGGTGCTTTTGCGCGACACGGCGGCCGACCTCGTTAGCCATTTCGTCGGCCGCATCGAAATGAAGCTCGGCGAACTCGCGTACGTCGCGCGCGACCAAACGCTTCCGGTTTCGATCGCAATGGGATACGTCATCGCGCCCTCAGATGCCGGAACGCGGGCGGAACTCGTCGCCTTGTGCGTTCACCGCACGCGGTTAAGCCGCAAGCAGGGATGTCGTCCGGTCGGCGAAGACGACGTCGACGCGTATACCGCGCACGGATCGTTCACCGGCATTGAAACGATCGTCGAAGCGATTCTCGAACGCGATCCGTTCACGCGCGTTCATCTGCTGCAGGTCAATACGATGGCCAAGCTGTGGTCTGAATTCAATCTCGAGCTCGATCACGCGTCGCTGGCAAAGTTGCTGCAGGCAAGTCTACTGCATGACGTCGGGAAGCTGCTCGTTTCGGATCGCATTCTGGTCAAACCCGGCCGGCTCACGCAGCCCGAGTATGAATCGGTGATGCAGCACGCGCTCTTCGGCGCGCACATCCTCAACAAGCAGCCGGGCTTTGAAGAAGTCGCGCAGATCGTCGGGCAGCATCACGAGCGGTGGGACGGCGCCGGCTACCCGAGCGGCCTCGCCGGCGAAGCGATTCACCCGCTTGCGCGCGCCATTTCAATTCTGGACGCCTTCTCGGCAATGGTCGCCGACCGCCCGTACCATCGGGGCATCTCTGAGGATGCAGCGCTCGCCGAACTGCAGCGGTGCGCCGGCACGCAGTTCGATCCGCATCTGGTCGACCGCTTCGTGATCTGGCGCGAGGACGGCAACCCGCCCGTACTGGCCTAACTCCCCACGTGCTGACGCACGCGGGTCAGCCCCACGTGCTGACGCACGTGGGGACCCCTTCGGTTTGAAAGGCACTCCGTTGCTTCGCAACTCGCGCCCCCCAAATTCGTTGGGGCCCCCATTTTGTGCTCGCCAACTCGCGGCGCCAGTTGCGCGGACGCACGTTGGGGCCCCCATTTCTTGCGCTCGGCCAGAATCGAACTGGCGGCCCACGTGCTGACGCACGCGGGTCAGCCCCACGTGCTGACGCAGGTGGGGACCCCACTGTTTTGAAAGGCACTCCGTTGCTTCGCAACTGCGCGCCCCCCAATTCGTTGGGGTCCCCCATTCTTTGCGCTCGGCCAGAATCGAACTGGCGCCCCACGTGCTGACGCACGTGGGGACCCCTTCGGTTTGAAAGGCACTCCGTTGCTTCGCAACTGCGCGCCCCCCAAATTCGTTGGGGCCCCCATTTCTTGCGCTCGGCCAGAATCGAACTGGCAACCTCGGCCTTAGGAGTGCCTTGCTCTATCCAATTGAGCTACGAGCGCGGGCGCTGTCCCGTATTCCACTTCGTGAAGGGCGTTCCCGGGACGCTCGCAAGTTTGTAACGCTTCTTCGCTAGGATGCGCGTATGGACGTCAACGCAGCGGACCCCGCCAAGGAGTACGGACTTGATCCGCGCCTCTTGGCGGAGTTATGCGACCGTGCGCCCGACGCCGTGTGCATCGTCGAGCGCCGCCACGGCATACGCGACTTTGTCTTCCGCTATCTCAACGCCGCGTTCGAACGTCTTTACGGCTGCAGGCGAGCCGAAATTTTGGGTACCTCGACCGACGCGTTTTTTAGGAGCCGGGCGAGCGCCGAAGACGTCGAGCGCGTCATACGCGCGTTCGCGGGCGATCAGCCGTTTCGGATGCGGCGCGGGATGCACCGCCCGGATGAAACGTTCTTTTGGCTCGAGGCGAATTTTCAACCGATTCCGTGGGAGGACGGAGTTCGATGGATGTTCATCACGCGCGACGTCACCCGTGAAAAATTGGAACACGACCGCATCGTGCAATTGAGCACCGCGGTGGAACAAGGCTACGAGCCGGTTTCGATCAGTACGGCTGCCGATTCGAAATGGATCTTTTCGTACGTCAACGACGCGTTTGTGCGCGCGACCGGTTATCTCAGCAACGAGCTGATGGGCAAAAGCTGGGAGATGTTTCTCGAAAAGACCGCCGGAACGACGCATCTCGACACGATTCGCGCGGCACTTTATGCGGGACAGCAAGTTCGCACGGAACTCGCGTACCGCAGTAAGGACGGGCGTCATGGCATCTTCGAAGTCCAGATTCAGCCGATCCGAGAATCGTCCACGAAGAAATACACGTCGATCGTGTCGGTCTATCGAGATATCACCGAGTCTCGCGCTCGCGAGGAACGCCTGGAGTTCGAAGCGGCGCACGATCCGCTCACCAATCTCTACAACCGCCGCCATCTCGAACGGGTGCTCGAAACCGCGGTCGCGATGACGCGCAGCGAGCCCGCGCATGCGTTCATGTTCGTCGATCTCGACGGGTTCAAAGAGGTCAACGACCGCCAAGGCCACGACATCGGTGACCGGGTGCTCATCGCCGCCGCGCGCGCGCTCGAATCGGCGGCCTTCCGGACTGACGCCCTCGGGCGGTGGGGCGGAGACGAATTCGCGATACTGCTCTACCACTGCTCGCTGGTCAACGCGCATCGCGCGGCGGACCAGTTTCTGAGCACCTTCGCGCATTCGCCGGACCGCCACGGAACCAGCGCAAGCGTCGGCGTCGTAAGCATCCACGCCGGCGAGTCGGCCGCCGAGGTAGTCCGCCGCGCCGACAAGCTCTGCTATCGCGCAAAGGCCGCCGGCGGGAACCGCGCCTTGAGCGAGCCGCGGCGCGGCGATCGAATCGGTTAAGCCCTTGCGGGCCGCCGGGCGCCTGTGGTACAGTCTGTTGGCTGAACGCCTCGTCGGGGCGTTTATTTCATGTGGCGTGGTAGACTGAAATGGCTAAAAAAGAAAATCGCGTAATGGTCGTAATGGCGTGCACGGAGTGCAAACGCCGCAACTATAACACGCAAAAGAACAAGCAAAAGACGACGGACCGGTTGGAGCTCAGCAAATACTGCCGCTTCTGCCGCTGCCACCGTCCCCACCGCGAAACCAAGTAAGCCCGAGCCGCTCGCGCCCGCACCCAAGCCCGTATTTGCGTGGTTTGGGCCGCTGGCAAGGAAGCGAGCGGGGAAAGTGGACTAGGGTCCACGCCCCCCGAGCTGACGCAGTCCAGCGGCCCAAAGCACGCAAATACGTAGGGCGGTAGCTCAATTGGTAGAGTAGCGGTCTCCAAAATCGCCGGTTGCAGGTTCGAGTCCTGTCCGCCCTGCCAGAATTTCCCGGGAGTTGACGTTTGGTGAACGAGCAGAAGAAGACGGCTAGCCGAGGCGGTGCGCCTGTCCCCAATCAAGCGGGCGGGGGCGATTTCGCGCGCGGCGTTATGGCTGAACTGCGCCGCGTCACGTGGCCGACGCGTGACGAATGGGTTTCCGCTACCGTGTTGACGATCGCGTTGGTCGTCGGCATCGGTCTTTTCACGTGGGGCATCGATCAGCTCTTCGCGTGGCTCTTCAGCTTCATCCACCCCGTCAACATCTAAAGATCATGACCGACTTCGAACGCGAATACGACGGCGCCGCCGTCGACGTCGAGCCCGAGACCGATGCCGTCGATGTGCGGGACGAAGCTCCCGAGATCGCCGAGGCATCCGAGCGCCCGGCGCCGGCGAAGAAAGACAATCGCAACTGGTTCGTGATTCACACGTACTCCGGTTACGAAAATAAGGTCAAGGCCAACCTCGAGCGCCGTATCCACTCGATGGGCATGCAAGACAAGATCTTCCGCGTGCTCGTCCCGATGGAAGACGAGGTCGAGTTCAAAGACGGCAAGCGCAAGATTACGCCCAAGAAAGTATTCCCGGGCTACGTGCTCGTCGAGATGATCATGGACGACCAGTCGTGGTACGTCGTTCGGAACACGCAAGGCGTCACCGGGTTCGTAGGCAGCCCCGGACCGGGCGAAAAGCCCGTCCCGCTCCAGGACAAAGAAGTCAAGACGATCCTCAAGCAGATGGGCATCGAAGCCCCGAAGCTCAAGATCGACTTCACGAAGGGCGACCGGGTCAAGGTCACCTCGGGCCCATTCTTCGACTTCACCGGCGTGGTCGACGAAATCCAACCCGAGAAAGAACGCCTCCGCGCCCTCATCTCGATCTTCGGCCGAGAGACCCCAGTTGAACTGGAGTTCTTCCAAGTCGAAAAAGTCTAGCGCTTGCCTTTTCGCCCCCGTCCCTCGACAAGCTCGGGATGACAGGGGTGCGCGCCTCGAGGTTGTCGGTCTTTACAGACTTGGCGGCGGGGGCATAAAATAGCGAAGTTTGGCCCGGCGGACACCCCCACGCCGGATCAGCCAGTATACGGGGGAAGAAACGGATTGATCCGTTTTCGATGACGGGCCTCTGAGAATTTGCCGGAGCGCAGGATGCGCGGGAGGCAAATTTCAGGGAGTAGCGTTTTTGCACGATGCAAAAACGCGGGCGTCCCGGCGTCGATATGGAGCAAACCGTTTCGACGCAACGGAGACAACCATGGCTAAGAAGGTCGTAGGCAAGATCGGCCTACAAATCCCGGCCGGCAAGGCAACCCCTGCGCCGCCGATCGGCCCCGCG
>DASSZO010000026.1:0-2191 GCA_035702815.1 Candidatus Aquilonibacter sp.
AGTACACCGCCCAAGTCGCGGGATTCGAGAGCGACGAACGGGCGCGCGCGTGGCTCGGTGAAGCGCGTTCCGCATCGGATCAAATTCCGTTCGCGATCGTCGACAGCGCCTCGCGCGAAGCGATCGGCTCGACGCGGTATGCAGACATTCAACCCGTAAATCGGAAAGTCGAAATCGGCTGGACCTTCATCGCCAAGCGATTCTGGCGCACCCACGTCAATACCGAGTGCAAATTTTTGCTGCTGCGATATGCATTTGAAGAGTGGGGAGCCGTTCGCGTATCACTCAAAGCAAACGCGATCAATCAGCGGTCGCGGACGGCTATCGAGCGCATCGGCGCAACGTACGAAGGCACGCTTCGCAACTTTCGAATGAACCCGCGCACCGGAACACCGATCGACTCGTCCTACTACAGCATCGTCGACACGGAATGGCCCGGCGTGAAGGCGCGCCTTGAAGCGATGACCGCTCGGGCGCGCGTCTAAGACGGGCGGGGACCGAAGCCGCGGTAGCCGCGCAGCGGGATGAGTTGATAGTCGACCATCTTGTGCACGAACAGCGGCAGCGTCATGAGTTCGCTCTCGGCGTGCTCGCGCGAATCGGCTTCCATGACGAGGCACGCGCCCAAGACGTCATCGCGGCTCCACGCTTCGCGCACGACGCCCTGCGCATACAGCCGCCGCACGCCTTCGGCTTCGTCGTCCAATAACGCATCGAAGTCGGCTTGGCTAAAGCTCTCGGTCAAACGGCGGACTACCGCGAGAAACTGCACTTAGGCTCTCCCAAACATGAGGCGATCGTCGGCATCGACGATATCGAAGATATACTCGAGTTGCGGATCGGCGGCGAGTACGTCGGCGTACATGCGATTGAAAAACGCCTGATCCTCGACGTGTTTGCGCCGAATCTTCCGTAACGCCGCATTGATCTCGGCATACTTCGACGCGTCCGTGCGCGTGCGAAGCCATGCTGCGACTTCCGTATCATCGTGTGCCGCCGCGACCGCTTCGCGAAACTCGTCCTCGCTGACGCCCAGGCGGCTCAGCAGATATCCGGAGATGCCGACGATGTGCGCGTTGATCAAATAGACGCCCGGCTTGCCCCCGGGAAGAAGCGCGCGCATCTTATCGATCGTGCGCGGCAGCAACATCAAGCCGTCGAGCTCTTCGTAACAGGAGCGCGGTGGTCGCGCGGTCAGATCGAGCGGTGTCATGCGGGGTTAGTACGGCGCGCGCAACGAATGGCCCCGTATGCCCTTCGATTCCCTGCGTTCGTTCGTCGACGCGTTACGTCGCGCGGGCGAGCTTCACACCGTCTCGGCTCAGGTCGACCCTTACCTCGAAATCGCCGAAATTACCGACCGGGTCGTCAAGGCCGGCGGTCCGGCGTTGCTGTTCGAACGCGTCAAAGGCAGCCGCTTCCCCGTGCTCACCAATCAATTCGGCTCGCATCGCCGGATCTCGATTGCGTTCGACGCGCAGGGCCTCGACGAGGCCGCAAATCGCCTGCGTTCGTTGATCGACCTTTCGCCCCCGGGCGCGTCGTTCGGCGAAAAACTCGGCATGCTCAAGCGACTGTCACCGCTGGCCAACGCGATACCCAAGACGGTTCACGAGGGTTCCGTTCAAGACGTCGTCATCGACAAGCCGGATCTGACGAAGCTTCCGGTGCTGACGACCTGGCCGCTGGATGCCGGGCCGTTCATCACCCTTCCGCTCGTGATCACCAAAGATCCGCGCACAAACCGCCCCAACGTCGGCATGTATCGGATGCAGGTGTATAACGAGCGCGAGACCGGCATGCATTGGCAACGCCACAAACAGGGACGCGCGCACGCCGATCTATGGGGCGACAAAGTGCCCGTTGCCGTCGCGATCGGAACGGACCCGGTGCTCACGTATGCCGCAACCGCGCCGTTGCCGCCCGTGCTCGATGAGTTTGCGTTTGCCGGTTTGCTGCGTGGAAAACCGGTGCGTCTCGTACAGGCGAAAACGATCGACGTAAAAGTTCCCGCGGATGCGGAATTCGTACTCGAGGGATACGTCGACAACACCGACGTGCGCACCGAAGGTCCGTTCGGCGATCACACCGGCGTGTATAGCTTAGCCGACCAGTACCCGACGTTTCACGTCACCTGCATCACCCACCGGCGCAACCCGATCTACGCCGCGACCGTCGTCGGCAAGCCGCC
>DASSZO010000136.1:0-2788 GCA_035702815.1 Candidatus Aquilonibacter sp.
GCAATTGTGCCGCGCGCGCCGCCCCCATATCGGTCAAGGCCGGTGCGAGCGTCTTTTCGTGACGCGACGATGCTTCCGTGCGCATCGCGAGCGACATTGCCATGCGGCGTACGCGCGCGCCGTTGAAGTTCGCCGATTCGAGAATGATCGACGTCGTTTCGGGCCGCACTTCGCTCTGTGCGCCGCCCATCAAGCCCGCGAGGCCGAGTGCTTTGGCTTCGTCAGCGATGACGAAGCTCTGCGGCGTTAGCTTGCGTTCTTCGTCGTCCAGCGTGCGGAGCGTTTCGTTCGGCCGGGAATCGCGCACGATGAAATGTCTTGCGCTCACGTGCGATGCGTCGTAGAAGTGGAGCGGTTGCGCCGTTTCGAGCATCACGTAGTTTGAAACGTCGACCAGGTTGTTGATCGGGCGCTGCCCCGCAAGCGCCAGGCGTACGCGCATCCATGCAGGTGCCGCCTCGACTCGCACGTTGTCGAATTGTTGGGCGACGAAGCGCGTGCAGTCCGCCGTTTCAAGCGTAACGGCCGGTGCCGTTCCGGCGGGGTCTTCGTCGACACCGGGGTTTTCGAACGACGGCGCCCGCAGCGGCACGCCGTACGATGCTGCCAACTCGCGCGCGAGGCCCAGGATCGACATGGCATCGACACGGTTGCTCGTGACTTCGACATCGAGGACGTCGTCGCCGAGGCCGAAGAGTTCGACGACGTTCGTGCCGAGCGGCGTTCCTTCGTCGAGCTGCATGATGCCGTCTTCGAACCATTCCGGCGGCAGCGCGAGTTCGTCGGCCGAGACCATCATGCCCTCGGACTCGACGCCGCGCATCTTCCGTCGGTCGATTTTGATCGCGGGAAGTTGCGCACCGATGATGGCCACCGGAATCGTTTGATTCACGGCAACGTTCGTGGCAGCGGTCGCAATCGTGAGCGGCGCGTCGCCGCCGATGTCGATCTTCCCGACCTGCAGGCGATCCGCATTGGGATGCTTCTCGAGTGCGACGATCTTCCCGACGACCACGCCGGTAATGAGCGGACGCCGAACGATGTCTTCCACCGGAAAGCCCAGCATCGCCAAGCGATCGGCGATCGTATCGGCCTCTTCGGGCAAGTCGACGTACTGGCGTAGCCAGCTGATCGGAACGCGCAAGAAAGTCCCCTCTAGCCTATGCGAGTTGTTTCAAGAATTCGGGATCGCTGTCGACGAAGCGGCGGATGTCGTCGATGTCGTAGCGCGTCAATCCCAAGCGCTCGATGCCGAAGCCGAACGCCCAGCCGGTGTAGACCTCGGGATCGTAGCCGACCTCGCGCAAAACGTTGGGATGCACCATGCCCGAGCCGCCGAGCTCGATCCATCCCGAGCCGCCGCACATATTGCAGGGCTCGCCGCTCGCCTTACATTTCGGACACGTCGTATCGACTTCGGCGCTCGGTTCGGTAAATGGGAAAAACGACGGGCGGAATCGCACGCGCTGATCGCTCCCGAAAAGCTCGCGGCACAGGCCCGTCAACATGCCCTTGAGGTGTCCGAAGTGAATGCCCTCGGCGACGAGCAACCCTTCGACCTGATTGAACTGGAAGAGATGGCGCGCGTCGACCGCATCGCGTCGATAACAGCGCCCCGGCGCGACGGCGGCGATCGGCGGTGCGTGTTGCTGCATCGTGCGAATCTGCATCGGCGACGTATGCGGTCGCAACAAGAGCGTGTCGGTAATGAAGAATGAATCAAACCCTTCGCGCGCCGGGTGCGTCGGGGGAATATTAAGGGCGTCGAAATTGTAGTAATCGGGTTCGACCTCGGGGCCGAGGACCACGGCAAAGCCGCGACGCTCGAAGTACGCGCAGGCGTCCCGCAAGACCCGGCGGATCGGATGGATCGTGCCGGCCGGCGGCTCGATCGACGGAAAGGTCACGTCGATTTCACGAGCAAGCTCTTCCTCGAAAGCCAGGTTCGCTATCCGGGCGCTTTCGCGCTCGAAGACCGCCTCCATCCGCTCGACCGCGGCGTTGATGACCTTGCCGGCGTCCGGGCGTTCCGCCGGTGGAAGCTGCCCGATCGAGCGGCGCAGCACCGTAACTTCGCCGCTGCGCCCCAGAAACGCGACGCGCGCAGCATCCAGCTCCCGCGCGCCTGCAGCGCGGGAGGCCGCTTCGGCGAAACGGCGCTCGAGGTCCGAAAGGGAGTTCGCTAGATCACTCAACCCGTATCATCCTAAAAAAGAGAAACGCCCGGTCATTATACCGGGCGTTCGCATATCGTTCGTTGACTTCTTTCGACTCAGGTAGGACTCGGTATGGCATGCATGCGGCGGTAGACTAGGTAGGCACTGATCGAGCCCGTTTGGGCGAAGAGTTTCCAGAAAAGTTCGCTGGTGGCCATACTCGTGGGGTCTCCTTCTAGCCGTCGGAATTCGGCTGCGCCATTAGGAATGTTGCGATTTTACCATGCGACTTTTAGGGCCGGTAGTCTTGACTTTTCGACCGGAAATGACTGTCTTGACAGCTTTGGTAACCCAAGTGCTTGGTACTGCCAGCACCTGTTTCGCCGACCGAAAAAATAGTCCAAAGGTCACAAGGCCGGCTTCTCTGGGGACCGGAGCGAGCAGCAGGGTTCGCGTTGTTCGGCCGCGGCCGCAAAGCCCTAGCGCGCTAGCGCATATAAGGCGATAGAACCGGCGACGGCGGCGTTCAGCGACTCCGTCGTCACGTTCATCGGTATCGCGATACGGCGGGTGCAGAAGGCCTTCCACGGCCCCAAGCCCCGCCGTTCGTGTCCCACGACGAGGGCAGAGCG
>DASSZO010000018.1:0-2388 GCA_035702815.1 Candidatus Aquilonibacter sp.
GAGCGCTTCGATGACGTCTTCGAGAGAGTGGGGATTGCGCGCCGACTCCCAGCCGTTGACGTTTTCCGGCCGAATGATGTGGCAGCCGTAGAACGGCGCAACTTTCAACCCGTTGAGCGGCCGAACGACCATGCTGCGGAGTTTGTCCAGTCCGATGTCGTCGATCAACAGCCAGAGGAGGTGGCGGACCATGACGCCGCCGTTGTACTTAGCGCCGAACTTGCCGAGAATCGCGTTGGCTTGATCCATGCGCTCTTCGCTCTCGAGCAGTTCTTTGTTTGCCGCGCGCATGTGGCCGGTACACGTCGAGCAGATCGTAATGACGTCGTCGAGTCCGAGGGCTTCGGCCTGCGCGTACGTCCGAGCGTTGAGCACCCGGGCGACGTCGCGGTTGACGTCATTGACGACCGAAGCGCCGCAGCACGACGCAGCCGTCAGTTCGATCAGTTCGATACCGAGCTTGTCGGCAAGGAGCATCGTCGAATTGAAGAGCTCTTTGCACGACTCTTTGGCGACGCAGCCCGGGAAGAATCCGTAGCGTTTCATCTCGCGCGAACGGGTCGCCTTATGCGACGGCAGCGCTTGATCTTCGGGAAGCATTGTAGTGGGCATTAGCTGACCGGAACCTCCAGAGCGTCGAAAATGGTGCGGACTTCGTCGACCTTGGGAATCGGCTTCATGAACGGAGGCGGAAGTTTACCGCGCGCGGCCATGCGTACCGCCTGCGGCATCACTTTCGTGAGGCCGATGATGTTGAATCGTCCGATCGTCCCTTGAATGAGATCCGCTTCGTTGAGCACGCCGAGCTGCTTGACCGATTTTGCGAAGACGAGCGCGTGGCGCGGTCCGCGTTCGTTCATCATCACGCGATCTTTGATGGCGGCTCGTTTAACGTCGACGATGCGCCAATTCGGGTCCACGTGCTTGGGGCAATACGAACACGCATAGCAGTGCGCGCAGAGCCACAGGTAGTCTTCCGAGATTTGCGCGATGCGCTCGTCGCGCTTGCCGTCTCGCACGTCTTCGATGAAGCGGTAGGCGTACGCGATCGCAGCGGGACCGGCGAAGGCGGGGTCGACGCTCACGACGGGACACAGTGCGTAGCACGTCGCGCACATGATGCAGTTGGCGACGTCGACGAGTTTCTTCATGTCGTCCGGCGAGACGCGCCGTTCGGTTTGGTGCTCCGAATCCTTGTCCTTCGGCTGCAAATACGGCTTCAGGCGCGCGTACTTGTCCCAGAACGGATCCATGTGGACGACCAGGTCCTTCATGGGCTGGAAGTTCGGCATCGGATCGATTTGGATCGACCCGTCGTCCTTGACCACGTCCTTGCAGTTGGTCTTGCATGCCAGTCCGGTGACGCCGTTGATGTTCATCGAGCACGAACCGCAGATCGCGGAACGGCACGAGCGGCGGAAGCTGATCGACCCGTCGATTTCTGCCTTCGCGTGTTCGAGGGCGTCGAGGACGGTGATCGTTTCGGGGATGTCCACGTCGACGACGTCGCGGTGGGGAACCGTGTCGGTCGCTTCGTCGAAGCGGAAGATGTCGAGTTTGATCTTCGCCATGTCGTTAGTACGTTCTCACTTGCGGTTGGAATTTGTCGATCTGAACCTTCCGCGAATAATCCATCCGCGGAGAGCCGTCGGATTCACGGAAGGCGAGGGTATGGACGAGCCATTTTTCGTCGTCGCGTTCCGGGAAGTCCGTACGCGACTGGGCGCCGCGTGATTCGGTGCGGTGCAGCGCGCCCTTCGCGAGCGCGTACGCCGCATCGATCAAGAAATCGGTTTCGAGCGTGTTTACCAGGTCGGTATTGAACGTCGAGGATTTGTCCATGACGTAGCAGTTCGCGTCGAATTCCTTGCGAACGCGATCCATCTCGGCGACCGCTTCCGACAAGCCGCTCTGATCGCGGAAGATGAACGTGTTCTTGCTCATCGTTTCGTTCATCGCGTGCCGAAGTTTCGGCGCGCGGGTGCCTTCGTTCTTACCCATGAGACCGTTGATGCGGTCCTGTTCTTGCTTGAGCGTGCGCTCGGAAGGCCGAACGTTACCGGCTTGCTTGATATAGTCGACCGCGTGCGAGGCCGCGCGCGCGCCGAACACGATCGTTTCGAGCAGGGAATTGCCGCCTAGGCGGTTCGCCCCGTGAACGCTGACGCAGGCACATTCGCCGGCAGCGTACACCCCCGGAACGCGCGTGGCGCCCCACTTGTCGGTTTCGATACCGCCCATCGTGTAATGGGCGCCCGGCAGAATCGGGATCGGTTCGTTGATCGCGTCCTTACCGGTTGCGTCGAGCGCGAGTTCGCGAATCTGCGGCAGACGCTCGAGGATCTTTTCGCGTCCGAGGTGACGCAGGTCGAGCAGCACGCAGCCGTC
>DASSZO010000031.1:0-24526 GCA_035702815.1 Candidatus Aquilonibacter sp.
GGGGTCGACCCGTACCACCCCAAGGTCATCCGGGCCGCGATGGGCGCGGCCTTCCGGCTAGCGCTGGCCATAGCGACCCCGCAAGAGGCGTCGGAGGCCGCTGCCGCCGCGGGAGCCGAGCTCGTCGGACTCGATGCTCAGGGCGAGGACATTCGATCGCTGCGGCCGGCGGATCGGCTCGCGATCGTCGTCGGGCACGAACGGCGCGGCTTGGGCCCATGGGCGGCCTTCTGCACCCGCCGCGTCGCGATTCCAATGCCGGGGCAGGCCGAGTCTCTCAACGCCGCCGTCGCCGGATCGATCGCCCTTTATGCGCTTGCTTGCGCTGCAACGTGAGCCGCCGGAATTGACTCAAATCCACGGAGCGACTTCATAAGATCTTGTCAAGACAGTCATCTGTGGGCCAAAAGTCAAGACTACCCGCGCCAAAAGTCGCATGGTAAAATCACGGCATTCCAATAGGCGCAGGCCGAAATCCGACGGCTAGAAGGAGACCTCAAGCACGTGGCAAGCAGCGAACTTTTCTGGAAGCTTTTCTCCCAAACGGGCTCGATCAGTGCCTACCTTGCCTATCGCCGCATCCACGCCGTGCCGAGCCCGGGTTAAGACGCCGGAAGAAGTCCAAGTCAAATGAACGAAGCGCCCGGTATAATGACCGGGCGTTTCTATTTATGAGTGAATTAGACGGAAAACTACAGGACCTCGAGCGCGGCTTCGCCGCGGCTGCCGAGGCGGCTAACGACGAGCGCGAGCTGGATGCCGTGCGCGTGGCCTATTTGGGCCGCAGCGGCGAGGTGACCACGCTGCGCCGAAGCATCGGCCAGCTTCCGGCGGCCGAGCGCCCCGAGGCGGGCAAGGTGATCAATGCGGCCGTCGAGCGGATGGAGGCGGTTCTCGACCGCGCCTCGGCGATGCTCGAAAACCGGGCCTTCGACGCGGACTTGGCTCAAGAGATCGACGTTACGTTTCCGTCGATCGCTCCGCCGGCCGGGACGATTCATCCCGTGCGGCGAGTGATGCGCGATGCAGCGGCCTACTTCGAACGACACGGATTTGCCGTCGTGCTCGGTCCCGAAGTCGAACCGGACTACTATAATTTCGACGCGCTGAACATCCCGGCGACGCATCCGGCACGCGAGGGATTCGATTCGTTCTTCATCACGCCGACGCTGTTGCTGCGCCCGCACACGTCGCCGATGCAGATCCGCACGATGCAGCAGCATCAGCCGCCGATTGCGGTCGTCGCCCCCGGACGCTGCTACCGGCGCGATGCCGTCGATGCGCGGCATCTCTTTCAGTTCCACCAGATCGAGGGGCTGCTCATCGCCGAGGGCATCCACTTCGGCCATCTCAAAGGCATGCTGACCGGTCTGTGCCGCGAGCTGTTCGGGAGCGATCAAAAGGTACGCTTCCGGCCGTCGTTCTTTCCCTTCACCGAACCGAGTGCCGAAGTCGACACGACGTGTCCGAAATGCAAGGGCAAGTCGAACGACTGCAACATGTGCGGCGGATCGGGATGGATCGAGCTTGGCGGTTCGGGCATGGTGCATCCGAACGTGCTGCGCGAGGTCGGCTACGATGCGGAGAAATACACCGGGTGGGCGTTCGGATTCGGCATCGAACGCTTGGGCCTGACGCGATACGACATCGACGATATCCGCCGTTTTGTCGACAGCGACCCCGACTTCCTAACCCAACTCGCCTAGATCCTTCGACAAGGAATACTTGATTCGTGCGCGTTCCAATTAGCTGGTTACGGCAATACGTCGATTTGCCGCAAAGTTCCGATGAGATCGCCGACCGTTTGGCGATGCTCGGATTTCCCGTCGAAGAGATCGAGCGACGTCCGACGATCACCGGCGTCATCGTCGGACGAATCACCGCCCTTGAAAAGCATCCGAATGCGGACCGTCTGCAAGTCGGCAAGATCGACGTTGGCGGCGACGCGCTGCTCACGATTGCCACGGCGGCAACGAACGTTGCCGTCGATCAGGTCATTCCGGTCGCGACGATCGGCGCGCAGCTTCCGCATATGAAGATCGAACGGCGCAAAATGCGCGGGCTCGAATCCGAAGGCATGATGGCGTCGGCCGAAGAGCTCGCGCTCAACGCCGAGTGGTTCGAGGACGGCATCATGCAACTCGACCGCGATACGCCGCTCGGCGCGAACGTCGTCGAACTTTTCGGCCTCGCCGATGACGTTCTCGACGTCGAGGTTACGAGCAACCGCGTGGATGCGATGTGCGTGCTCGGCCTCGCGCGCGAACTCGCCGCATCGTACGGCAAACCGCTGCGCATGCCGTCGTTGGAGAATCCGGGCGTAGACGACGATCCACAGGGATCGGCCCCGACGGTCTCGTTCGAAACGCCGGACTGCACGCGATTTATCGCCCAGCAATTCGGTAACGTGAGCGTCGGCCCGGCGCCCGCGTGGATGCGCATCCGGCTTGCGCTTGCGGGCCAACGCCCGATCAACAACCTCGTCGACGTTTCGAACTACGTCATGTTCGAAGTCGGACAGCCGCTGCATTTCTACGACGCACGAAGCGTCGCGTCGCATCACCTGATCGTTCGCGACGCGCGCGAGAACGAGACGTTGACGACGCTCGACGGCGAAGAGCGCAAACTCGCGCCGCCGATGCTTGTCATCGCCGACGAGCGGCACGCGCTCGGACTGGCGGGACTCATGGGCGGCGCGGATAGCGAAGTGCGCGACGACACGACCGCCATCATTCTCGAATCGGCGAATTTCACGGGCGTACGGGTGCGCCGCATGGCGATGCAGCTCGCGATGCGCACCGAAGCTTCGTCGCGCCACGAGAAGACGCTCGCACCGGCGCTCGCGGACTTCGGCGCGGCGCGCGCGGCGCAGCTCATGACGGAACTCGGCGCGCACGCGTTCGCTCCGCATGCGTTCGGGGCGCCGCTCGCGGATGCCGAAGCGATCTCGTTGAGCGTGCGCGACGTCGACCGTTTATTGGGCATCTCGCTCGATGCCGAACGGATCGGCGAGCATCTGCGCGCGCTCGGATGCATCGTCATCGTAGCGGGCGACACCGTCACCGTCACGCCGCCCGCCTGGCGTCGCGACCTGACGATCGCGGCCGACCTCGTCGAAGAAGTCGCACGAATGGAAGGATACGACACGATCGAAGCGGTCGAACCGTCCGTCCCGTCACACGCGATTTCAAGCTCCGAATACGTGCTCGAAAATCGGCTCGCCGATACGCTCGCCGGTTTAGGCTATCACGAGATCATCAGCTACTCACTGCAGGGGCCGAAGTTGTTCGACGTCGTGTCGCGCGCGGGCATCGAGCCGAGCCACAGCGTCGTCGAGGTTATGAATCCGCTCTCGGAAGATCAGCGCTTCCTGCGTTGGGCGCTCGGACCGGGCTTACTGGAATATTTCGCGCGCCTGGATTCGCCGATTCGTGCCTTCGAGATCGGGCACGTGTTCTCGATGGATCAGAAACCGTTGAGCGAAGTCCCGGTGCTCTGCTTTGGATTCACGGCCGAACCGCTCGATGAACCGCAGTGGCGCGATTCGCATTTCTTGCGGCTCAAAGGTGACGCCGAAGCCCTCATTCGCGCGGTCTCCGGCATCACAGCCGACGTCACGCGCGACGTCCGCAACGGCCTTCACCCGGGCAAGACCGCGGTGCTGATGCATGCGGGTCGCGAGATCGCCAATCTCGGCAGAGTGGACCCGCGCCTCGCGCGCGCCTTCGACGTGCGCTTGCCCGCGTATCTCTGCAACATCTACCTCGAGAACATCCCCGACTACGTGATCCCGCGCTATCAACCGCCGTCGAAGTTTCCGTCGACGTATCGCGATCTCGCCGTCATCGTGGGTCTCGACGTGACCGCGGCGCGCATTGCAAACGTCGTCTCGGAATCGATCGGCGAACTGTGCCGAAGCGTTCGCGTTTTCGACGAGTACCGCGGTCCTCAAGTCGGTGACGGCAAGAAGAGCCTCGCGGTACGCGCCGTCATCGCGCGTACGGACGCGACGATCACCGACGAAGAAGCGGACGCAGCGATGAAACGCGCGATTGAGGCCCTGCGCGAGCAGCTCGGGGGCGTCATCCGCGAATGATCGCCGGCGTCGGCTGGGTCGATATCGCGATCGTCATCATTTTGCTGCTCGGCGGCATCAAAGGCTTTACGCGCGGATTCGTCAACGAGCTCGGCGGTTTCGTCGCGCTCGTTGCTTCGCTGATCACGCCCTGGTATTACAACGGCGCCTTCGATGGTTTCTTGGAGCACAACGTCCACTTGGGCCCCGGATCGTCGCACGTCGTGGGCATGTTTCTCACCGGCTTTATCACCTATGCGATCGTGCTTGCCATTGCGTGGGTGCTCAATCGCTTTGCCAAGCTGCCGCTGCTCAACATCGGCAACTCGATCGGCGGGGCGGTGATCGGACTAGCGAAAGGCGCGGTGCTGATCTGGCTCGTGCTCTTCATCGCGCTCTACTTCCCGCTCTCGCCGGACATTCGCGACGACCTGCACTCCTCGCATCTCGCCGCCGATTTTACGAGTCCCGATCCGGCGATCGACCGCGCGATCGAATCGACGATCCCGTGGTTCGCGCGTCCGTTCTTAAACCCGTACTTTAAACGCCACCACGTATGAGGGTTCCGCCGAGAACTTCGGCGGCCGCGCGCGTTCCCGTTCCGTAGTCCGGCGATGCGCCGATGTCGGCCAACGCGAGTTCGATCGCGCCGATCGCACCGATGATGTCGGCCTCGCTGACGTCGCCCATCGTTCCCATGCGAACGATCTTTCCCGTCAGTTCACCTTGGCCGCCCGACAGCACGACCCCATACCGTTCGCGCAGCGTTTTGAGCAAAGCCGACGAGTCGACGCCGCTCGGCGGCGCAGCCGCGACGACGGTGACCGAGTGCGCACCGGTTCTCGAGAAAATTTCAAATCCAAGCGCTTCGAAGGCCGCTCGGATGGCCGACGCGTAACGGGCGTGACGCGCAAAGTTCGCTTCGATGCCGTCAGCATGAAAGCGTTCGAGCGCGACGGCGAGCGCGTAAAAGACCGAGATCGGGGGCGTCCATGCCGTCTGCCCCTTGCGCGCGAACTCGCGCGCCTTGCGCAGGTCGAAATAATAGCGCGGAATCGATGCATGCTCCATTGCCTGCCATGCACGATCGCTGCACGCAACCATCGCGATGCCCGGCGGCACGGCCAGCGCTTTCTGCGATGCGGTGACGACGACGTCGTACCCCCACTCGTCCATCTCAAAGCTCGACGCGCCAAGTCCGCTGACCGCATCGACGATCCGCAGCGCGGGATGATCGCCGATTGCCGATGCAAGCGCCCGCATGTCATTCTGAACGCCGGTAGACGTCTCGTTTTGCGTGAGCAGTACGCCCTTGATTGCATGCGAGCTATCGGCGGCCAAGCGCGCGCGCAGCGCCTGCGGGTCGGCTGCCGCGCCCAGCGGCGTCTCGAGCATCTCGACGTTGCATCCGTACGTCCGCGCAATATCTGCTAGCCGCTTTCCGAACACGCCGACCGGCACGCTGAGCAGCGTGTCCCCGGGCGAAAAGCAATTCACGACCGCGGTCTCCAGGCCGCCGGTTCCCGACGAGCCGAGGAACAGCACCTCGCTGCTCGTTCCGAAGACCGGTTGCATTCCGCGCTCGATTCGCGCCAGCAAATCGGCAAACTCGGGCCCTCGATGGTTGATCATCGGCCAAGCCATTGCTTCGAGCACCGGCTGAGCGACGGGGACAGGACCGGGCAGGAACAGCAGCGTCTTCTTCATTCATCTGAATTTCTGCGGCATGAGCCAGGCGCCTGGCGTTAAAATCCACTTCTTGCAACCGCAGAGCCGCGCGGAGAGATTGACGACAGTACGATGCAACACGCCGACACGGACGCCGGATGATTCCAAGGGTTGAACTGCCGGACGCGATTACGGAGCAACTGCTCGCCGCGCTGGTGAGCAGCGTCGAGCTCGACCTGCCCGAGATCTTTATCGAGACGGTCACCTGGGCGCAGACGATGCTCGTCTTCCGCGATCGAACGCCCGGCGATCTGTCGCGCGCGCTCGAAGCGCTGACGTTCCAGTTGCGCGACTGCATCGGCGAGACGGATGAAACGGCTGCGCGGGACACATTACGCCGCGCTCGCGAAGAGCTTTCGATCGTCCGTCTGGCCGAACAATCGTTCCTCGACGAAAGCGACGATAACGGTAAGGTCGCGCGGCGCTACCTCGACGCCCTGTTGGAAGGCGACGAGACGCGCGCGTCGCGCGAGGTTCTACTGGCCGTCGCCAAAGGCCAAAAAGTGCTCGACGTGTACGAGCGGATTCTTTCGCCGGCACTGCGCGAAGTCGGCCGTCTCTGGCAGCGCAATGAAATCACGATCGCGCACGAACATCTCATTACGAACGCAACCGAGCGCATCATCGCCCAGGTGATGGACCTCTCTCCCGCGCGGACCCGTCGCGATCTCTGCGCGTTAACCGTAGCGCTCGGCGACGCCGAGCACGAACTGGGCGCACGCATGGTCGCCGATGCATTCACGCTCTGCGGGTGGCAAGCATCATTTCTCGGACAGCAAGTTCCGGTACACGACGTCGTTCGTTACATCGAAGGCATCTCGGTCGACGTCGTCGCGTGTTCAGCGATGATGACGCGCGACGTGTCGGCGATTCGCGATCTCGCCGAAGCGTTTGAAAGCAAGCCGGTCGCACCCGTCATCATCGTCGGCGGCGCCGCCTTCGACCGGCATCCGCAACTCTGGCAACGAATCGGCGTCGACGGATACGCCGCAACACCGCTGATGGCGGTGGCGCTCGCGAACGAACTCATCACCGACTGCGAAGCGTGACGATTTCGAGAAACTCGGTCCGCGAGAGCGCGCGCTATCGCTGGTACGCGCTTGCCGTGATCATGACCGGCTCGATGATGGGCACCCTCGACGCGTCGATCGCGAACGTGGCGATGCCGACGCTCGCGCACGCATACCACCATTCGCTGGATGACGCCGAGTGGGTGATCCTCGCGTTCATGCTCGTTTCAGCGTCGACGCTCGTGCTGTTCGGACGGCTGGGCGACATGCTCGGGCAGAAGCGCATCTACCTGACCGGCTTTGCCATCTTCGGTTTGAGTTCGCTGGCGTGCGCGTTTGCGCCGTCGCTCGGTTTCTTGATCGCCGCGCGCGCCGTGCAGGCACTCGGCGCGGCCATGCTTGTTTCGTCAAACCAAGCGCTGATCGTCGACACGTTTCCGGCCGAGCAACGCGGGCGCGCGATCGGCTTCAACGGCGCGGCGGTCGCCGTTGGTCTTTCACTCGGGCCGATCATCGGCGGATCGATCATCACGTTTGGCGACTGGCGTTGGATTTTTCTGATCAACGTGCCGATCTCCGTGCTCGCGCTTGCGGCCGCGGCGTTCGTTCTCAAACGCGCGAAACCCAAAGGTGAAGGGTTCGATCCGGCCGGCGCCGCGCTGTCGATCGTGTCGCTGTTCCTCATCGCGCTGCCGCTTTCGCGCGCACACGTCTGGGGTTGGAGCTCACCGTGGACGATCGGATTGCTCGCAGCGGGCGTCTTGCTCTTGGGTGTCTTCGTCGCGGTGGAACGCCGCGTCTGCGCACCGACGCTCGACCTCTCGCTCTTCAAGAACCGCGTGTTTGCCTTCTCGGTACTCGCCGCATTCGTCTACTTCGTCGCGATCGCCGGACTGATCTTCATCGTGCCGGTAAGCGCGCAGACGGCGCTCGGCGCATCCGCCTTCGGCGCGGGCTTCCTCTTGATGCCGATTACCGCGCTCAACATCGTGCTTGCTCCGCTGGCCGGAGCGCTATCGGATCGGGTACCGGTGCGTTACGTTGCGACCTTCGGCGCCTGCATCGTCGCGCTGGGGCTCTTTCTGCTCTCGCGCCTCTCCCCGCATCCGCCGCTTTGGGAACTCGTCGCATTTTTGATCGTTGCCGGTTTCGGCACCGCCGTTTTTAGTCAACCCAACAACAGCGCGATCATGGGATCGGCACCGCAACATCGGCGCGGCATTGCCGCGGGAACGCTCGCAACGGCACGCACGAGCGGACAACTGCTCGGCGTTGCGGTTGCCGGCGCGGTCTACTTTACGAGCGCAGCACAGCTCGGCTCGCATGCTGCCTCGTTTGCGCCCGCGACGCGCTATTTTGCGGTGACGGCCGGCATCATGATCGTCGTCGCGGTCATGTCGTGGATTCGCGAGTGATCCGCGTGGCGTAACCCCAATCAAAAAGACCACAAAGTCATCACTCTGAGCGTTTTTTGACCTAGGTTCCGTTTAAAGTCTCAGGGCCGACGGGAACGTGCGCGCATCGTTGAGAGCATGCGACTGTTTCAACTCATCCGTCCGGTTACCGCGACCGTTTTTGCCGGCGCCCTCGGCGTCTGCCTCATGGGCGCATCGCAAGACCCCATCACGGGAGCCGACATGAACTTTGCCCCCACCGCGATGAACGCGCTTACGCAGAGCATCGCGAACGCCGAAGCGGTGCAAACCGGATCGGCGAGCCCCGCGGTCAATAAACTGGCCGCGCAGATCCAAACCGACGAGCTTGGTCTCGGAACCCAGCTTGCGTCGCTCGCCGACTATTACGGCGTCAACGTCAAGACCGATCTGCCGAAGGCCAACGACGATGCGTCGACCTTCGTGCACGATCAAGTGACCGCGCTCACGAATCTCATCGCGATCATGGAAGCGGAACGCAACGGCGGAAACGCCTCCCAGCTTCGCACCTTCGCCGACGGCGCGGTTACCGTGCTGCAGAAAGATCTGCAAGCCGCCCAAGCAGCGGAGAAGTAGCTATCGCGTCAGGGCGAATTCGCTCAGCTTCGCTCGGCAGAGAAAGCGAATTCGCCCGCGCTCGCGTACAAGCGCGCCTTCCCGTTCGAGTTGCCCGATCGTGCGCGCGGCAACTTCCTTGACCGTTCCCGCGGCCGACGCAATGTCGGTCTGCGTGATCTCGCTCAGATATGGATTCGCCGGCGCCAGCTCTTCGCGCCCTTCCTCACAGTAGGGCAACAGCACCGACGCGACGCGCGAAATAATGGATTGCGATGCTTGCGCGCGCAGACGCTCCGTCAGCTCACGCGTCCGCAGCGCCGCCTGACGCGCGAGCGCCAGCAAGAACGCATGGTTGCGTTCGCAGAGTCGCAGTACGACCGATCGTGGAACGAGCACGAAGCGCGCCTGTTTGGTGAGCACCGAGACCCGGCCGAGTGCAAGACCGCTGTCCAGCAACGCCGTTTCACCGAAGAGTGCGCCCGGAAACGCTTCGCTGACGCGCATGTAGCGCGGCCGCCCATCATCGGGACCCGATGCAAGCACCGTTACGCCCATGACGCCCTCCAGCACAATGCCTAAGTAATCGAGCGGCTGGTTCTGTTCGACAACGAGGCGACGGCGGGGCTCGACGCGGACGATCGCGGCTTCGAGTACCTCATCGAACTCTTCATCGGAGCATTTGGAAAAGACGGTAGAACGCAAGACCGACGATACATCGTCGGTAAGCCGAGACGAGCGCGGCTCAATGAGCATGTAGAGGACCTCCTGCTCTACGCTTACCCGTAAAAGCGAAATGGCCTACAGAGTGTTCTGTAGGCCACATTTTGTGATAACCGCGGTTCCTAACCTTACACGTAATCCCGCAACGTCAGCGTGACCGCGCGATCCGGCTTACCCTTGCCTGCAACAACGAGGTGCAACACCGTACCGGCGGGCTCCAAAAAGTAGGCGCGGACCGCTTCGAGCGACATGCCGCTCGTGGGCTTCCCGTCGATGCTTACGACCGCGTCGCCTTTCGCAATTCCGGCGTCGGCCGCCGGTGTACCGGGGCGAACGTCCAGCACGAGCGTCGAGCCGCCCTGGCGCAGCAAGAACAACCCGCTGCGATCGTATTGGTCGCGCGACGCGAACGTCGCGTTCGGAACGAGTGCCATCGTTTGCTGCCCGTAATCAAACGTCACGTCGAATCGCCGGAGTAAGCTTCCGCCGAGATTTGCCGCGACGAACGGTTGCGCGAACGCTCCTGCCGTTTGCGACGTGAAGTCGCCGATGAGATCGCGGAGCGTCAGATCGTCCAGCGTCACCGTTTGCACGCGACCGAGCCGGCCGAATGCAGCACCGCCGAATCCGTAGCCGGTAACGCCGTTGGCGGTGAGCGTCGCCGGGCGCACGCGCGGATGCGCAGTGACATACGGTCCAAAGAGCGAGAGCGTATCGCGCGCTCCGGTGTCGATCGTACATTCCGAAGCGACGCCGTCGATCGCACAGGGAATCTGCGGCTGCGTTCCATTGAGGACGAACGGAATCACGTGTGCATTTGCCGGCGGTTTCGCCGCGTCGGGCATCGTGAGCGTCACGGTCTTTCCCGCGTAGTTGAAATTGGTCACGTAACGCGCAAGGACTTCCCAGCCGATGAGCCCGTCGGCCGGCTGTCCGGCCGTCACGCCAAAACCTTTGCGTACCGGCGCGACCGCGAAGAGCTGATCCTTGAGCATCGCATTGCCGACGCCGAGCGTTCGAACCGTCGCGAAGCTGAACGCGTCGCTCTGCGAACCGACGCCCGTACCTTGCAGCGATCCCTGACCGGCAGCGCCGATCTCCTTTGCCACCTCGGGATCGATCAAGTTCTGTCCGCCGGTATCGAAGATGAATCGATACGGGCCTTTGCCGTTGAGCATCACGTTGAGGTATACGTGATTCTCGACGATGTCGATGGGAATGGTGGTCGACGCGCCGGCGCTCATCGAGAAATCGTGCGGCACCGTCGTCGGGCGCTCGAGATGCGATGCTGCGCCGGGCGGGTCGGCGACGGCTTGCGTCACGCGCGTATCGCTCGTGTTGCCGTCGCTCGTGGCCGAGACGCTATGGAAGGGAACCATCAGGCCGTCGACGCGCCGATAGTCCGAGAATGTTTGAACGGCGCTCACCGGACCGCGCACGAGCACGGTGCGGATCGGCAGATGTGAAACGCGATCGAACCAGATGTCGAAGGGCAGTTTCGATCCAACCGGTCTGACCGTGAGCACGTCGTACGCGTGCCCCTTAAGCGACTTGGTTCCCGCGTACGTCACGGCCGCGCCGCTCGCGCCGGGCTTCCAGAGATCGTAGGTCGATGCGTATGCGTTGTCGATCGCGGTCGCACGCCCGGCATCGCTTCCGTCGTTCCAGGTGAGCCCCGTCCCGTCTTGATTCCAGCACGCTCGCCCGTCGAAGCCGTCGGCCTGCACGATCGGGCCGAGCGTGACCGATTCCGCAAAGCGCGAGGACGAGAGCCCGAGCCACTGTTCGCCGTTGCCGTGAAATCCGACGGCATCGACGCTCAGCTTGAGATGGACGACGTGCACGCGGGAAAGCGCGCCGACGCCCATCGCGCGTCCCGATTGCGCGATGAGGTCATGAGCGCGAGCATCGATCGATGCGCGCGCGGTTCCATGAAAGAGGACGAAGACGCAAGACGCAATGAGCGCGGCGACGGCAGTGCGGCGGAAGTTCATATCCCACCTACCGTGCGCCGAGCCCAAGGTTTCAGCGTTTGCGGGCGGGCCGTCTCCGCTGGACGTCCGGGGTGCGGCGCTTCACCGTTCCGTTGGCCGGGCGGCGGCGCATCGGCACGACGTTATGCGCCCGTCCGTCCTCGCCGAGCGCAACGGGCGTGACCACCCGTTTGCCGAGCGCGTGATTGAGCACTTCGCTGATCTCTTCCACCGGCACGAACGTCATCGTGTCGCGCACTTCCTTAGGAATATCGTCGATATCCATCTCGTTGCGCTTCGGGAAGATGATCTTGCTGATGCCGGCACGCTTTGCACCGAGCACCTTTTCTTTCAATCCGCCGATGGGCAACACTTGACCCGTCAGCGTAATCTCGCCGGTCATCGCGAGATTCGGATCGACCTTCATGCCGGTGAGCATCGACGCGATCGCCGTCGCCATCGTGATACCCGCAGACGGCCCATCCTTCGGCGTCGCACCCGCGGGCACGTGGATGTGAATGTCGTGCTTCGCGAAGTAATCCTCAGGAATATCCAGTTCGCTCGAACGCGAGCGCAAGAACGAAACCGCGGCTTGCGCGCTCTCCTTCATCACGTCGCCGAGCTGACCGGTCAGCACGAGTTTTCCGGTTCCCGGCATCGCGGTCGCTTCGATGAAGACGATGTCTCCGCCGACCGGCGTCCATACCATGCCCGTCGCGACGCCGACCGATGCGACCCGCTTGCGAACTTCGTTGAAGAATCGCGGCTTGCTCAGATAGTCCGAAAGATTATCCAGTTTCACGCGCGCCTTGAAACGCGGATTCTCCGCGATCTTGCGCGCGACTTTGCGGAAAACGGTTCCGATCTCGCGATCGAGATTACGGACGCCCGCTTCGCGCGTGTAGTCGCCGATGATCTGACGCAACGCCTGATCGTTGATCTGCGCCTGCGTCTCCTTGAGCCCGTTGGCGATGCGCTGCTTCTTGAGCAGGTACCGCTTGGCGATCTGCAGCTTCTCGAGCTCAGTGTAGCCGGCGAGCTGAATGATCTCCATGCGATCGCGCAACGGCGGCGAAATCGTGTCCAGCGAGTTTGCCGTGCAGACGAAGAGCACTTGCGACAGATCGAAGGGCAGGTCGAGATAGTGATCGCGGAACGTCGAGTTCTGTTCCGGATCGAGGACTTCGAGCAGCGCCGACTGGGGGTCGCCGCGGAAATCAGCGCCCACCTTATCGATCTCGTCGATCATCATGACGGGATTCTTCGTCCCGGCATCGCGCATCGCACGAATGATCGTTCCGGGCATCGCGCCGATGTACGTGCGGCGATGTCCGCGGATCTCGGCTTCGTCGCGCACGCCGCCGACCGACAAGCGCACGAACTTGCGTCCCATTGCACGCGCGATCGATTGTCCGAGCGACGTTTTGCCGACGCCGGGCGGTCCGACGAAGCACAGGATCGGGCCGCTCAGTTTCTTCTTGAGCTTTCCGACGGCAAGATACTCGATGATGCGTTCTTTGATCTTCTCGAGATCGTAGTGGTCCTCGTCGAGAATCTCGCGCGCCTTCTTGATGTCGATGTGATCGGCGGTTTCCGTGTTCCACGGCAACTGCACGAGCCAATCGAGATAGGTGCGAATGACGCTGTATTCGGGTGACGCCTGCGGAACTTTCGAGAGGCGGTCGAGCTCGCGTTCGGCGGCCTTGTGCACCTCTTCGGGCATCTTCGCTTCTTCAATCTTCGCGCGCAGCTCGTTCGTTTCGGCTTGCTGCGGATCGACTTCGCCCAACTCTTCTTGGATCGCGCGTAACTGCTGGCGCAAATAGAACTCGCGCTGATTCTTCTCCATCTCGCGCTGAATGTCGCTCTGAATCTTGTGACCAAGCTCGACGACTTCGAGTTCTTTGGTCAAAAGCAGCGTGAGCTTGCGCATCCGTTTAGCGGTATTCCGCTCTTCGAGCAGCGCTTGACGGTCGGCCGTCTCGAGACGCATCGTCGACGCGACGAAGTACGTCAACACCGCCGGATCGGTGATGTTCTGAACTTCCATCTCCATCTCGCGCGGCGCCTGCGGCAAGTAGGAGAGCAGCTTCTGGAACAGGCCCGCGAGGTTGCGCTGCATCGCAACGAGCTCTTCGTTCTCTTTGGTCAGGTCGGGCAATTCACTATAGGCCGCAACCATGTACGGTTCGGTTTGGGTGAACCGCTCGATCTTAAAGACGCTCTGGCCTGCGACGATGCATCGAATCGTGCCGTCGGGCACCTTGAGCATCTTTTGAATGACCCCGATCGTGCCGATTTTGTGCACGTCGTCGGGACCGGGATTTTCCGTCTCGCGATCTTTGAGCACGGTCAAGCCGATGGGCTTGCCTTCGCGCAGCGCCTCTTCCACCAGCTGAATGCCCGGCTTCTTGACGACGGCGAGCGGAATGACGGTGCTCGGGAAGAGCACCGCTTCTTGCAGCGGCAGAATTCCGATCAGGTTCGCGGGAACGATCGTCGGTTTATTCTCGGGCATATCTTTAGGAAATCGACCTCTTGAGGATCATGCGAATTTCAGTTCTGGTGGATGGAATGAACGCCGTGGGCGAGACCGGGAGCGCGATGACGAGGACGCCCTCGCTGTAACTGGCGGCCGCCTCGCCTAAAAAGTCGACCCCCACCGGCAGGTGGATCCGCTTGGCAAAGTTGCCGTACGCGATCTCCTTTTGAATGAACGAGCCGCGGCGAAAGCGGACGGCCTCCGCCCGGCGGCCGGAGATGAGCAGGTGACGGTCGTCGACCGCTACCCTCAGACTCTCCGGATCGGCGCCGGCGATCTCGACCGCCACGACGATTTGACCAAGCTCCTCGTCCACGAACACGTCGGCGTTCGGCTCGAAGCCTAGGCGAGGACGAACGACAAAATCCATGACTAGCCCTAAAACCCGCACTCCTAGCAGTCGGATGCGCCGTCTGCTAAAACGTATTTCCGGGCCGCCGGTCCGGCGGCCTCCTACGCTCCTATCCTACCCCGTGCAGAGCGAGCGCGCCTACGCCGATGATAAAAGGAATGGGTGTAGTCGAGCAGCCGAACCGAGCAAGGGGAGGGGTCCGATGTACGTAGCCGTCGTCGACGACCAAGAGGCGTCGCTGGCGGGCTTTTCGCAGATCCTTAAAAGGATCGCCGACTGCGAACCGATTTGTTTCAAAAAAGCAGCCGACGCTCTGCATTGGCTCGGCGGGGTCGATCCCGCGTTCATCGTCGTCAACAACACCCTGGCTGATATCAGCGGAATCGACTTCA
Organism: Candidatus Aquilonibacter sp.; assembly: GCA_035702815.1. GTDB lineage: Bacteria > Vulcanimicrobiota > Vulcanimicrobiia > Vulcanimicrobiales > Vulcanimicrobiaceae > JAMXLG01. The sequence goes on from DASSZO010000031.1 coordinate 14,784, forward strand.
TCCGGCGCCTGCGTTTAATCCAGGGCCGCGAAAACACGCCCATCATCTTTACGTCGGGCAAAGCCGGCGACCGCGACTTGCGCCGCGGAGCGTTCGAGATGAACATTCGCGCCTATCTCGAGAAGCCGATCAATCCGTCGGAGTTTCTCGTTCACGCGATGCACATCGTCGACATCGCGAGGGAAAAGGCCGACCTCAAGAACCGCGTTCGCGAGGCGACGAAACGAGCCGCGAGCGCCTCGAACGTGTCCGTCGATCTGAGCGCGATCATCGACGCAATGCTGGAGGTCGGCGCATTGCACGATCCCAGCATCGTCACGCATCACGAACTGGTCTCAAAATTCTCCGTCGTCCTCGGGCGCGAGATGAAACTGACCGAAGAAGAGCTCAAGATCCTCGCCGATGCCGCGCGCATCTACGACATCGGAAAGGTTGCGATTCCACAACGCATTTTGGAAACGCGCGCGCAGGCGTCGGCGGCGGACCGCGTGAGCATCGAACGCCATTGCGACGCCGGCACCCGATTGCTGGCGGGACGCGAGACCCCGGTCATGCGCGCCGCAACCGTCATCGCGCAAACGCATCACGAACGCTACGACGGCACGGGCTATCCTCGCAAACTGCGCGGTTCGTCGATTCCGATCATGGGACGCATCGTCGCGGTCGCCGATTCGCTCGCCGCGCTCTTGCGCGAGCGCCCCGATCGCCCGGCGCTCTCGCTAGCGCAAGCAATGGAAGTCCTCGAGCGCGGTTCGGGCAGCGCGTACGATCCGACCGCCGTCAACGCGATTCGCAGCGGCCTGGCCGATATTTCACGCATCGTTCACGAACGGCAGCAGGCGGCGCAAGCGAGTTAACGCGCCGCGCGCACCACGGCCCACGTTAGACCGGCGACGATTGCATCTTCGGCCAACCCGACCAGCACGTCGGGTACATCCGTTCGCTCCGAAATCATCTTGCGCGCACGCGACGCGGCGAACGCGGTTGCAATCGCGGCTACGGCCGCAACGGCATACGCAGCCGGCGTCGGACGCTTGATTGCCGACCTGACCGCGTAGATCGCACCACCCAAGCGCGGCGCGAGACCGCCGGGCGTCGTTCGCGACGGAACGAACGGCAGCTTGTCTGCAACCATTTCGCCGCCGAGCGCCATTGCAGAGCCGATGGGCAGCCGATCGGCTTGCGCCCACCGCGCTGCGAACGTCCCCGACGTCGATCGAATTCCCGTCGTCGCACCGAGCAGAGCGGATTGTACCAGTGTATTCATGGAAGGAAGGTTCCCATGAAGGCAACCGTTTATCACGGCGCTCATGACGTGCGGCTCGAGCGCGTCCCCGACCCCTCGATCAAAGCGCCGACCGACGCGATCGTGCGCGTGACGCGCGCCGCGATCTGCGGCTCGGATCTTTGGTTCTATCGCGGCGTGACGCAGTGGGAACCGGGCGATCGCACGGGGCACGAGTTTATCGGCATCGTCGAGGAAGTCGGCGCCGGCGTGCGCGGTTTCAAGAAAGGCGACTACGTCTGCGCGCCGTTCGTATCGAGCGACGGCACCTGCGAATACTGCCACGCGAATTTGCAGACGTCGTGCGTGCACATGAGCAATTGGGGTGACGATGCCAACGGCGGACAAGCCGAGGCGGTGCGCGTTCCCTACGCCGACGGAACGCTCGTCGCGTTGCGCGAGGGCATGGCCGAGAACGAGACGATGCTCGCGTCGGCACTGACGTTGACCGACGTCATGGGCACGGGACACCACGGCGTCGTCACGGCCAACACGCGCGCGGGCGGAACGGTCGTCGTCATCGGCGACGGCGCCGTCGGTCTGTGCGCGGTGCTTTCCGCGGCGCGCGTGCTCGACGCGGCAAACGTAATTGCCGTCGGCCATAACGACGCACGATTGGCACTCGCGCAAGAGTTCGGAGCGACGCACGTCTTCAATTCCCACGACGACGGCGTCGCCGAAGCGATCGTCGAACTCACGAAGGGCGGATCGCCGTCGGTCGTCGAGGCGGTCGGCAACCAGGCGAGCATGGAGATGGGCATCGATGTCGCGCGCGCGGGCGGCACGATGAGCTTCGTCGGTGTCCCGCACAACGTCACGAGCTTGCCGTTACGTCCGATCTTTCTCAAGAACGTGTCGCTACACGGCGCGCTCGCGCCGACGCGCGCGTACCTTCCCATGCTCATGGAGTACGTCGCCGATCGACGCATCGATCCGTCGCGCGTCTTCGATCTGCGCCTTCCGCTCGATCGAGTCGCGGAGGGTTACGCCGCGATGGACGAACGGCGCGCAATCAAGGTGCTGCTTGACGCGACCGTACAGTGAATACGGGGATCGCCGCAATCCGGCGATCCTTTTTCTTCACGGCATTCGGTTGGGACGCGATATCTGGGCGCCGCACGCGCGCATGCTCGCGCCCCGCTTCCACGTCGTCACCGTCGATTTACCCGGCCACGGAACGCTCGCGCATCTCGATTTTTCCGAAGCCACGGTACGCGACGTCGTTTCAAACGCGATCGAACAGGCATGCGAATCGCCGCCGCTCGTCGTCGGGTACTCGCTCGGCGGGTACGTCGCGATGGAGTACTCGGCTCGTCATCCAGAGCACACGCGTGGACTGCTGCTCGCCGGATGCGCGACGGACTATGAAGGCTGGCGTCGATGGCCGTACGAGATGGGCGTGCGCCTGACCGAAGCGGTCCCGCGGCCGTGGCTCGACGCCTTCTTTCACCTGTCGCTACGGGCGACGCTGCCGAAGGCGGTTGCCGAAGTTGTCGAGCAGATCCCGTTCAACCACCGCACGTTTCGGCACACCGCGACGATTGCGGGCAGCAACAAACGCTTCAGTGAAATGCTCGCGACGTACCGGAAACCGGTCCTGTTCGTGCAAGGCGAATACGATGTGATCTTCCGGATGGACGAAGCGCGATTCTGCGAGCTGCTTCCGCAGGCGCGCCTGCGCGTGATTCCCCACGCGGATCACACGGCGCCCTTGCGTAAGGTCAAGGAGTTTTCCGATATCGTGGCTGACTTTGCAACTCGATGCTTCAGCGACGGCTCGGCGTCCTCGACCTGACCCTCATCACGATCGGCGCCGTCATCGGCTCGGGCATCTTTCGCACGCCCGCGATCGTCGCGCAGCACGCACACAGTACGCCGTTGATCCTGCTCTGCTGGCTCATCGGCGGCATCATGGCAATCATCGGCGCATTCGTCTTCGCCGAATTGGCCGCGCGCCGCCCCGCGGACGTGGGCATCTACGCCTATCTTCGCGACGCATTCCATCCGCTGGTCGGATTTCTGCTCGCCTGGAGCGCGTTGACGATGACGTACGTGGGAAGCACGGCCGCCGCCGCGGCGCTTTTCGCCGCTTACCTTCTGCCGTTGGTCGGACTCCATTTCGACCCGCGGATCGTCGCGGTAACGGCGATTGCGATCGTCACGCTGATCAACGTGCTCGGCGTGCGACAAGGCGGAACGTGGCAAAACATCCTCGTCGCGCTCAAGGTCTTCGGGATCGCCGCCGTCATCGTCACCGGCGTGCTGATCGCTCATCCGTTGCCGTCGGAGCTACCGGCGTTTGCACCCTTTACGACGCCCGGTTCCGCGATTGCCGCGATCGGTATCGCGATGCTCCCCGTGTTGTTTTCGTACAACAATTTTCAGGCCGCCACGTTGGTTGCTTCCGAAACGGTCGATCCCGGGCGCACGATTCCGCTCGGGCAGATCATCGGCATGCTCGTCGTCCTCGCCACCTATCTGTTGGCGAGCATCGCATACTTGCACGTGCTCAGCGCGCCGGCGCTCGCGCACAGTTCGACGCCGGCAAGCGACGTGATGCGCGCGGCCTTCGGCGCACCGGGCGCCGCGGTCGTCGCCGCCGTCATCGCGATCTCGACGCTCGGCTTTATGAGCAACGCCGTGTTGCTGGCGCCGCGGCTCTACTTCCAAATGGCCGACGACGGTCTGTTCTTCAAACAGTTCGCGTGGGTCAGCCCAAAGGCGCGCGTGCCCGTGGTGGCCATCGCCGTGCATGGGGCGATCGCTGCAATCATCGCGGCGAGCGGGACGTACGAACAGATTCTGAACTGGATCTCGCTCTGGCCCTGGATCTTCATCGGTTTGGCCGCCTGCGCCGTCTTCATCTTTCGCCGGCGCGACGCGGGCTTGCCGCGACCGGCGTTCGTTGTTCCACTGCACCCGTGGTCGACGGTGTTGCTTATCGCCACGATCGCCGCCATCTCGATTGCGGTCGTCGTTCAAGCACCGCTCGATGCCCTCTACGGTACGATCGTCATGATCGCCGGCATTCTCTTCTACTCGATCTGGAAGGCGGTCCATGCCCGAACTGCTGCGTAAACTCGGCGCTCGCGACGCGGCCCTCATCGTGATGGGCGGCATCATCGGGTCCGGAATCTTCGTCAACCCGTCGCGCGTTGCGCGGCTGGTACACACGACCCCGATGATCATGCTTGCCTGGATCGCCGGCGGTCTCATCGCGATCATCGGCGCCGGAATCTTCGCGGAGCTCGCCGCGCGACGCCCTCGCGACGGCGGACTCTATGCATACATGCGCGACGCGTATCATCCCGTCGTCGCATTCTGCTACGGATGGACGCTGCTGCTCGTTTCGCAGAGCGGCGGGGCCGCCGCGTCGGCCGTCACGTTTGCGTTCTACCTTCCCGCGATGATCGGCACGCATCTTTCGGCAGGCAGCCAAACGACGATCGCCGTGATCGTCATCGCGCTCTTCACGATCGTCAACTGTTTGGGCGTCCGTCAGGGCGCGACGACGCAGAACACGTTCATGATCGCCAAGATCGCCGCCATCCTCGCCGTGATCGGCGTCGGCATCTTCGCGATCGGACACGCGGGCACGCTGCAGAGTGCGGCGATTCCGCCCGATTTCAATCCGATCGTCGCGGTCGGACTCGCGCTGGTTCCGGTCATGTTCGCGTACAGCGGCTGGCAAACGTCGAGCTTCATGACCGCCGAAATGCGCGATCCCGAACGCACGCTGCCCCGCGGCATGCTTTTCGGCGTGCTGGGCGTCATCGTGCTGTATCTCGGGATGAACGTCGTCTCGATCGCGGCGCTCGGCGAACGCGGCCTCGCGGCGACGGACACGCCGGCATCTGACGTCGTGCGCGTGATCCTCGGTCCGGTCGGCGGTCAAATCATGGCGGGCATCGTCGCGCTGTCGACGCTCGGATTCGTGACCAATCAGATTCTTACCGCGCCGCGCGTCTATTACCAGATGGCCGCGGACGGCACGTTCTTCAAGTTTCTCGCGCGCATCAATCGCGTGACGCACGTGCCGGTCTGGGCAATCGCCATTCAAGGCATCGCCGCAATCGTGCTTGCGATGTCGGGGCGCTACGACTTGATTCTCAACTGGGTTACGAGCGTCGACTACGTCTTCTTCGGTCTCTCCGCGCTCGCGCTCATCATCTTCCGAACGCGCGACCGGGAGGCGGGCGCGCCGCAACCGTTCTTTCGCATGCCGCTGCATCCGTGGTCGACGATTCTCTTCCTCATCGTCTCCTGGGCGATCGTGATCGACGTGTTGGTCAAGTCACCCAAAGACACGTCCTACGGCATCCTGCTGCTCCTCGCCGGCATACCGGCGTACTGGCTCTTCCGCTGGTATCACAACCGCCCCCAGTCATCCTGAGCGCGCCCCCTGTCATCCTGAGCGCGCCCCCCTGTCATCCTGAGCTTGTCGAAGGATCGCCCCTCGACATCCTGAGCTTGTCGAAGGATCGCCCCTCGACAAGCTCGGGATGACAGACAGGGGTCTAAGCTATGCGTTGGTGTTGGTTTGCGAGCCCATCGAGCTGGATACGGCGCTGACGGCGGCATCCTTGGCTTTATCGATCGTGCCCTGCACTTGATCGACCGCGCGGTCTTTGAGCTGATCGACCATCGGCTTGACGTTTTCCGTTTCGAAATCCGTCACCGGCAAGAGCGAACCGATCATGAATCCAACCGCGGCCATGCCGAAGAACAAGCCAAGGGGATTGCGCTGCACGGCGTCTACCGCGCTCATCGCACTGTCCCGCACGTCGCCCGTATCCGGCAATTTTCCGGTCGCATTCGAGACCGCTTGGCGAGCCTGGCTGACCGTGCCGGTGATCGCCGATTTCATCTGGTCCACTTTTTCTCCCACTTTATCTTGCAGTCGATGCGGAACGTCGGCTTTGTACGCGATGGCGTCCGCCGTTTCACCCATGCGCTCGCGCGTTTCCGCTATCTCTTGACGGAGCTCGTCCGCGTCTTTGCCCATTCCACGTCCTCCTTCACTGTCTCAATTGTTTGATTTGGGATCGGCGCTTTGAGATCGTCGAGTTTGTGCTTTCCGGCAACCGCCATTACAGCAGCGACGATGCCGTACACAACCGTTACGATAAGCGCTCCGACCCATGCCGGCATCACCAGCGCCAGCAGCAGAATGACCGTCGCGGTCAGCGATGCGAGCGCAAACAGTCCGCAGACCGCCGCGCCGCTGAGCATGCCGGCGCCTTCCCCGACTTGCGTACCGACGCGCTTGGTTTTCTCGGTCATCTCGGTTCGGAAGAGTTCAAACTCTTGACGCATGAGCAGCGTCATATCGCCCGTCAAGCGCTTGAAGAGCTCTCCGATCGGCTCGCCCCGGAGGTCCGGATCACCGTACGCCATAATCGGTTACCGCGTCGGCGTAATCGGTTGTACGCCCGTACATGCGGGAATGGCTATACGTGCGATAGCGCTGCGAAGCGCCGGTCTTGAGTACGCGAGCAGCCGTCACGCCGAGCACCAAGCCCGCGGCAGCGGTGATCAGCGGTTGATTGCGAGCGACGCTCTCGATATCGTGCACGATCCGGTCACCGTCGGTCTGGGACAAGTAGGTGGCAACTTGATTCAAACGGTCCGCCGCCATATCGACTAAGCGAGCCGTTGCATCTTGTCCTTGCCCGCGCAGTGAGTCGCCCATCGTGCGAAGATTGTTTGCATGACCGCTCACGACGTTGCCGAGATCCGTCGTTCGGCGATCGATTTGATCGATGACTACACCCTTGGCTTTGTCTTTAATTTCCTCGACGTTCGTCACGTATTTCTCCCTTCCGGTGGGCTAAGATACCCAACGTGCGGGCGACCCTATCGCGCTTGCATCGGGGGCTAGCAGGCGGCCTTAATGGCGAATGCATCGTTCCTTTACGATCCCAATGCGCAGAGTTTTCGCGCAGATAATGCTGGGAACGTTCGCTTCGCGAGAGACTACAGTCACGTATGAATCGCGTGGTTGTCGTCGACGACGACGAGCCGAATCTGAAGTTATACTCCGCCGTGGTCAAGCGCGTGCTCGGCGAAGACGCGCTTGCGTTCGATAACCCGCTGGAAGCACTCGAGCGCCTCAATGACGTGCGCCCGTCGCTGATCGTCGTCGACTATCAGATGCCCGAGATGGACGGACTTGCATTCATTCGCGAATTGCGCACCAAACCCGGACAGAGCTTTACGCCCGTCATCATGCTCACGGCGAGCGGCGAAATGGAATTGGGTCAGCGTGCGATCGAGGCCGGCGCAACGCTGTTTTTAGAAAAACCGATTCATGTCGCCGACTTGACGGCGCACCTGCGCCACTATGCAGGCGGGACCACGAGCCGCGTCACGTATGGCGAAGTCGTGATGCCGACCGACGAGCGCGACACGATCCTTCGCTTGCACCGCGCGCTCCAGGCGTTCAGCCCCGATCTTGCTGCCCATGCCGTGCGCGTGCGCGATCTGGCCGTCGACATAGCAAACGAGTTACAGCTTTCGGGCGAGGAGATCGAGGCGATCCGCATCGGCGCGCTCGTCTACGATATCGGGATGCTCGCCGTGCCGCAAAAGGTGCGCGAGATGCCTTCCGCGTTATCGGTTCGCTGGCGAACGCTCGTCAATGGCCACGTCGATGCCGGCGCGGCGATACTAGGCGGCGGACGACGTCCGTTGCTCAAATCTGCCGAAGCGATGGCGCGCTACCATCACGAGCGCTTCGACGGATCCGGCTACCCCGAGGGATTGGCCGGCGCGATGATCCCGCTCGCCGCGCGCATTCTCGCGGTTGCCGATACCTATGTCGCGCTCGTTTCCGAGCGTCCGCATCGCGTGGAATTCACGACGGCGAACGCCGTGGCTCAGATCGTTGGACTGAGCGGCACGGCGTTCGATCCCGAGGTGGTCAGCGCGTTCGAGCGGTTGAAGGATCGCCTTCAACACTACCCGCGCAGCGCGTAGCGATCGCTAGAGGTCACCGCACGAAACGTAGTGCTTCAGATTCGAAGCGCTCTCGTGCACGTTGATCGCGAAGTGCGCCTCCTTCAGCTCGGCGACGGTCAGGCCGTGAATCGTCGTGATCGACGTGCCGTTGACCACGTTGTTGAGCGGCTTGAACGGCGCCGGATCGAGCTTCGCGCAGGTGCCCTTATGAATATGCGCGGGTTCGCTCGCGCCCTTGCGTTCGTTCATGACCGAGACTTCGACCCAGACGCCGCCCTTGACGTCTTTGACGGTAGCCGTTCCGTCTTGCTTTGATTTGTTCTGCTGCCCCATATTGATATTGAGCGTGCTGCCCGACATCGCGTTGTGCATGTCGTGCATCGCGTTCGGCGTGGCAAAGGCAGGGAGCGCCAGCCCGGCGAGGATGAGTGCGGTTATGGATGATGTGAGAAGTTTCATAGACTCTCTCGAGTACCCATCAGGCGCGCCGAGCTAATCCTCGCTCGAACGTCAGGCGAAAAGCGCAGCCCACGCATCGCGCGAAATGCGCAGATCGTCCTCCTTGAGATCGCGCAGCGGCGTCTTTGTCATGTTCTCGCGTTCGCACAGATCCGGAACGCTCGGATCGACAAAGAGCAGACCGGTCACGAATTCGCCCTTGTCGCGCGTTTCGTGAATCGTCCGCAACGCGCGCATGCGGTCGCTTGCATCGTACTCGCGATCGATCTTGCGAAGCATCACGTGCGCCCCGTCTTCCAACGTGATCTCTTGCACGCTTCCCGGTTCGTAGTCGACGGTAATCTCTTCACGCGGGCGAATGAAGTCCGGCATGTTGGCTACGAACTCGTGGTCTTTGACGTAAGCATAGCTCTTGGTCGATCCGACGTGATCGTTGAACGTGACGCACGGGCTTATAATATCGATCACCGCGGTGCCCTTGTGCGAAAACGCCGCCTGCAGGATCGGCACGAGCTGCTTGCCGTCGCCCGAGAACGAGCGTGCAACAAACGTCGCGCCGAGTTCGATTGCAAGGCCGCAGATGTCGATCGTTGCGTAGTGATTCGGCGTGCCGCTCTTGAGCGTCGAGCCGACGTCGGCGGTCGCCGAGAACTGTCCCTTGGTCAATCCGTAGACGCCGTTGTTCTCGACGAGGTAAACCGCATCGAGATTGCGGCGGACCATGTGCACGAATTGTCCAAGGCCGATGCTCGCCGTGTCGCCGTCGCCGCTGATGCCCAGCACGAGCAAGTCGCGATTGGCGAGTTTCGCGCCGGTTGCGGCGGACGGCATGCGGCCGTGCACGCCGTTGAAGCCGTGCGCCTGCTCGACGAAGTAGGCCGGCGTCTTCGAAGAGCATCCGATGCCGCTCATCTTCGCGAGTTTGTGCGGCTCGACGCCGTACTCGTAGAGCGCCTTGATCAGATGATTGGTGATCGAGTTGTGGCCGCACCCGGCGCAAAGCGTCGTCGGCAACCCTTTGTATACGTCGCGGCCGAGG
>DASSZO010000134.1:0-16625 GCA_035702815.1 Candidatus Aquilonibacter sp.
GAAGCGTGGAGCCGCGATGACGTCTTGGGCGCGTGCCTCGTCATGGAAGCCGATTCGCGCGAGCACGCCGAGAGCGAACTCATGACGCTGCCGCTGTTCGTGCACAAGATGGTCGACTATCAACTCATCCCACTGCGCGGCTACCGCGGCTTCGGTCCACGCGCGTCTTAGACGCGCGCCCGAGCGGTCATCGCTTCAAGGCGCGCCTTCACGCCGGGCCATTCCGTGTCGACGATGCTGTAGTAGGACGAATCGATCGGTGTTCCGGTGCGCGGGTTCATGCGAAACTTGCGAAGCGTTCCTTCGTACGTTGCGCCGATGCGTTCGATTGCCGTCCGCGACCGCTGATTGATCGCGTTTGCTTTGAGTGATACGCGAACGGCTGCCCATTCCTCAAATGCATATCGCAGCAGCAAAAATTTGCATTCGGTGTTGACGTGGGTGCGCCAGAACCGCTTGGCGATGAAGGTCCAGCCGATTTCGACTTTCCGATTTACGGGTTGAATGTCTGCATACCGCGTCGAGCCGATCGCTTCGCCCGAGGCGTTGTCGACGATCGCGAACGGAATTTGATCCGATGCGGAACGCGCTTCACCGAGCCACGCGCGCGCCCGTTCGTCGCTCTCGAATCCCGCGACTTGGGCGGTGTACTCCCACAACGCCTCATCGTTGCAGTTCGCGCGAAGCGCCGGGAGATGTTCGAGCGCGAGCGGCTCCAAGCGCAGCCGCGGGCCTTCAAGGGTAAGCATTCTATCCATCGAGCCGATTTGACCACATAGGGTCAATAGGAACGTCGAGCCCCTACGGAAGCTGCATTGCCTTCTTCACGAGCGCGTCGCGCGTGCGCGGCGGAAGCATCGCGGCAATCGATTGAATTTTCGCTTTGCGCCCGATCACGTAGCGTTCGCGCGGGCGCGGCGCTTCGATCGCCGCTTTGACGGTTTGGGCGATGACCGACGGGTCCATGCCTTCGTCTTCTTCACGCCGCGTTTGCGCGACGATTGCGTCGACGAGCTTGCCGTAATGGGCGAGCGCCTGGGGCGGCATCTGCGCAACGAGCGCGTCTTTACCCGCACGTCCCTTCGCCCAGATGGGTGTCTTTACCGAGGCGAACTCAAGCAGCGATACGGCGACGCCGAACGGCGCGAGTTCTTGTCGCAGCGCGTCGGCGAGCATCGCGAGCGCGCCTTTCGATGCGCTGTACGGACCGACGAACGGCGCGGAGAGCCGTCCGGCGATCGAACCGATAAAGACGATACGCCCGTGCGTTTCGCGCAGGAGCGGAAGCGCCGCTTGGGTCAGGGCGATCGGCGCAAAGACGTTGATTTCGAACTGATTGCGTAACGCCTCGATCGGTAAAAACTCGAGCGGTCCGGCGACGGCGACGCCCGCGTTGTTGACGATCGCGCGAAGCGGGCTTCCGGAAAGACGAACGGTTTCGACGGCGCGCTCCACGTCTGCAGGCACGGTGACGTCGAAAATGATCGGGCGAAGGTTTTCGTGCACCGCGCTGAGCCGTTCGCGGTCGGCTTCTTTGCGCACACCGGCGAAGACGAGGTATCCCGATTCAGCGAGCGCGCACGCCGTCGCGTAACCGATACCGGACGATGCGCCGGTGACGATGATGCTGTCCATGCGCACCCCTTCGGCGCACGGCTCTATCCCGCATGCCCCTCGGCAGCGCGCCGCGCCTCTTCCTTGGGATGGCCGTAGATGAGCCAACTGACGCCGGCGGCGATCGCGGCGCCAAGCACCGGCGCAAGCGCGTACGTCCATCCGAGCGGAAAGTGCAGCGATGCGATCATCGGCCCGAACGTGCGCGCGGGATTCATTGATGCGCCGCTGAGCGGGCTAAACGCGAGTCCGCACATCGCGACGATGCCGCCCACGGCCAGCGCCGCGTTCTTCCCGACGACCGCTTTCTGATCGGCGGTGCCGAGAATGACAAAAGCGAGTATCGCGGTGAGCGTGGTTTCGGTCGCAAACGCCTGCGCCGGCGTAAACGGTAGAAGCGGTTTCGTGATCGCAAGCGCGATGTCGCCGCGGAACATGAGGCGCAAGAGCAGCGCCGCGGCGGTTGCACCGATCAGTTGCGCGACGACGTACGGGCCGACGAGCGCGGCGGCAAACGACCGGCGAAAGAAGAACGCAAGCGAGATCGCCGGATTGATGTGCGCGCCGGAGACGCCCGAGAGCGCCCAGATCATCGCTGCAACGGCGATTCCGGGAGCCAAATACCGCGCGACGTGACCGATACCGTGGGGATAGAGCGCATCGACGATGTCGGCGCCGGCCGCCGTGAACGTCAGAACGAAGGTGCCGACGAGTTCCGCAAAGAGACGGGCGCTCAGCGGCGCGTGGGGTTCATGCGTCTTGCGTTCCTTGGCCACATTCAAGTGATACCAAGGAACCGAGCCTTGCTAAACGCCGGAGGGTGCTATGCGCGCGGCGCGGGGCGTAAATATGTGCCGAGAATGCCGATTGCGAGGATCGCTCCGAACGGTACGTACCAGAGCGTCAGTACCGCCATCACAAAGAGCCACTGCGGTTGCCGCATGACGTAGAGCGCAATTGCGGCGAGCCACGCAATGCCGTAGACGATGAAAATCGTGTACATCACCGTTGAGTGCGCGTTGAGCCCGACGAGATGCATGATGCCCGCCCAAGGGCCCGTAACGCCCGCGATGTAGGTTTGGGTCGCGCGGGCGTACGAGCCGTCGAGCAGCATGTAGATGCCGGTAATGCCGGCGAGAAACAAACGGAGCGCGTTGACCACTCGCCTACTGTTTGCGCTGATGAACGATGTATCCGTTTCCTTCCGGGTCTTGCGCAAACGTCATGTGGCACACGGGCGTTTCCATCGGGTCGGGAAGTTGCACGCCGCGTTCGCGCAGCGTGGAAACCGCTTGGTTGATATCGTCCACGGCGAACATGATGAAGCCGCCGGTCGCGCCGTCTTCCGGGCGCCAAACACCGAACGTGGTGCCGTCGGCGAGCGTAAATTCAGCGCCGCGCCCCTCGCTATCGATTTCGGTCGGTTCGATTCCGAGGACGTCGCGATAGAATGCAATCGCCTTGGCCGGATCCTTGACGAGGAATCCGGCAATGTCGATTCCCTTGATCAGCGTGGTAGTCGTCGCAGGCATGGCGTATCTCCTTAGGTTAGTGAACGTACGCCTAGCCTAGCGCGGCCAATATGACAGCTACTGTCAGGTTGGGATCAGGCGGCCTTTGGTTTCCATGCGGCGAGGATCGCGGCCACGATCGCCATACCAAACGAATAGTAGCCGGTATTGATCAAGCCGAGCGCAATCGTGCGGTGTTCGTAGGCGTACGACATCCAGAGCGACATGCCGACGAACAAAAAGCCGAGCGAGAATCCGATGAACGCGGCGCGCCCCGGGGAAGCCGTGGGGTGCCATGAAAGCACGCGCGCGACGCCGTACGAGATGAAAAACGCCGCAACGAGCGCGACGATGTACGGATACGGGTTCGATGCGTTTGCGGCCATCATCGCCTCGCGGGTCGAGCCCAACGCGTTCGCCCACGCGCTCCCGAACGCAGCGTACCAAGCCCATCCGAACAGGAAGAAAACGATCGTAGAAACGCCGATCGCAAGCCAATTCACGCGCATGTTTCAAGCCTCCACTTTCATAAGCGCGGTGAAGATGCATCGGCCCTTCTGTCAGGAGCGTTGAGGAAACCTCTATGCGGGCAGCGCACGCGAAGCCGCCGCGCGCAAGAAAATGGGCCCGCATTGCTGCGGGCCCATTTCATCGTTCGACGCTATCGATTAGTCGTCGCGGCGTCCGGCGGGACGACGTCGGCGACGCATCGGCGGCGCGCCTTCGCCTCCCGGTGCTCCGCCGGCCGGCGGTGCTGCATCGGAGTCGTCGCGTTGGCGCGGACGAAACTCGCCGTTGCCGCGCGGACGCCCGCTGTCGCCCGTGTCGCCGCCCGGCATCAACGCCTTGCGCGACAGGTTGACGCGTCCTTGCGAATCGACCTCGGTGACTTTGACCTTGATCGTGTCACCGACGTTGACGACGTCTTCGACCTTCGCAACCCGCTCGGGAGCGAGCTGGCTGATGTGCACGAGGCCTTCCTTGCCGGGAAGAATCTGCACGAACGCGCCGATCGCGATCACGCGGGTGACGACGCCTTCGTAGGTTTCGCCGACGACGACGTCTTTGGTGATGTTCTCGACCATCTGTTTGGCTTTGTCGCCGCTCTCACCGTCGAGCGACGTGATGAAGACCGTTCCGTCGTCCTCGATGTCGATCTTCTCGACGCCGGTTTCTTGGATGATCTTGTTGATGATCTTGCCGCCTGGTCCGATGACGTCTTTGATCTTGTCCGGGTTGATCTTGATGACGATCATCCGCGGCGCGAACTTCGAAAGCGATTCGCGCGGTTCGGCGATCGTCTCGACCAGTTTGTCGATGATGAAGTAGCGAGACTTCTTGGCTTCGGCCATCGCTTCGCGCATGATGTCGATCGTGATGCCGCGCACCTTGATGTCCATCTGAATCGCGGTGATGCCCTTCTTGGTGCCTGCGACCTTGAAGTCCATCTCGCCGAGCGCGTCTTCGAGTCCCTGAATGTCGGTGAGGATCGCGTAATCCTTACCTTTGAGGATCAAGCCCATCGCCACGCCGGCAACGTGCGACGAGATCGGAACGCCTGCATCCATGAGTGCGAGCGTCGAGCCGCAGACCGACGCCATCGACGACGATCCGTTCGATTCGAGCACTTCGCTCATCAGGCGCATCGTGTACGGGAACTCTTCTTTGGGCGGAAGCACCGGCACGAGCGCGCGTTCCGCGAGGTGGCCGTGGCCGATCTCGCGGCGGCCGGGTCCGCGCATCGGGCGCGTCTCACCGACCGAAAACGGCGGGAAGTTGTAGAAGTGCATGTAGCGCTTGTCTTCGAGCGCGACGATACCGTCGAGGCGCTGCGCGTCGCTCGTCGAGCCGAGCGTTGCGGCGGTGAAGACCTGCGTCTGACCGCGGGTGAAGACGCCCGAACCGTGCACGCGGGGCACGTAATGCACCTTGCTCCAGATCGGACGAATCTCGTTGGGCTTGCGGCCGTCGGGACGAATCTTTTCGTCCACGACCATCACGCGCAGCTCGTCCTCTTCCATCGCCTTGATGATCTTTCCGAACTCTTTGGCGTAGACGGAATCTTCGAGCATCGCTTTGATGTCGTCGTCTTTTTTGCCGCAACGGGCGATCGCTTCGGCGACCGTCAACTGATCGAATGCGGCTTCGCGTTCTTGTTTCTCGACGACGCGCATCGCTTTGGAGACATCCTTGGCGAACGTCTTGCGAACCCATTTGTCGAGATCCGAGTTGACCTTCTGAACCGGATATTCGCGCTTTTCTTTGCCCGCTTTTTTCGCGAGCTGATTGATCGCCTTGACGATCTTTTTGATTTCGCCGTGCGCGAACTCGACGGCGCCGAGGAAGTCTTCCTCGGAAATTTCGTTGCCGCCGCCTTCGACCATCATGATTGCATCGTCGGTGCCGGCGATGACGATATCCATGCCGCCGGTTTCGTATTGCGGCAGCGTCGGATTGCAGATGAACTTGCCGTTCTCGTCACGTCCGACGCGAACAGCCGCAACCGGCTTTTCGAACGGAATATCGGAAACGGCCAGTGCCGCGCCCGCGGCGCAGACGCCGATGACGTCCGCGTCGAGTTCCGGATCGATCGACAGAACCGTCGCGACGATTTGCACGTCGTTGCGGAAGCCGTCGGGGAAGAGCGGACGAATGGGGCGATCGATTTGGCGCGAGCTGAGCACGGCGTGCTCGGGCGGACGGCCTTCGCGCTTGATGTAGCCGCCCGGAATCTTTCCGGCCGCGTACATCTTTTCTTCGAAATCGCAGGTAAGTGGGAAAAAGTCGATGCCTTCGCGAGGTTTCTCGGAGGCGGTGACGGCGCAGAGCACGACGTTCTGGTCACCATAGCGGATCAGCGCGGAGCCGTTTGCTTGCTTCGCGAGTTCGCCGGTTTCAATAACCATCGTGCGCCCGCCGACCTCAATGGTCACGGATTCGGGCACGAATTACTCCTAGTTTTCTTCTGTTATTGCTCTTTTAAATGAACCGTGCCCGGTTCGGGACCCCGCCTCCGTGTCCCTTGGACGGCTTAAGTCCGCTTGGCGTACACCGGGGCGGCCGTCACGTCGAAGATGACGCACGGCTCGTTACCCAGGACCCACGCGTCGTGCCCGGGCGGAACCCACATCGCATCCCCGGGACCGTACTCGACCTCGGTGCCGTCGTCGGCGACGATGTGCATCCGGCCTGAGACGACGTAGCCGAGGTGGGGCGTCTGGCAGCTCGAGGTGCCCGCGATGGGCTTGACGTCGGCCGACCACTTCCAGCCCGGCTCGAAGCGGGCTAGGCCGACCTGGGTCCCGCCGATCGAGACGATGTCGATACGCCCGTGGTTGAACGTGCGTGTGTCGTCGGGATTGCCAAAGGTCTTACGCTCGATGAGCGTTGCGATTGCCATGGTTATGACCCTCCGGTAAAAACAGGGTCAACTTATGGTATCAGCGCGCTCCGGTCGGGTCACCGCTCAAGCGAGCGTGTTGAAGCCGGTTCCCGCGAAAACGCCTTGGGCGAGGCCGCTCTTGAGCTGCCCGAGCAGCGTGTTGAGTGAGGCGAAGGCACTCGCGCTCGAGCCGCCCGTGTACTCGGGAAGAACGGCCGGAGGGCCGTTGACGATCGAGTTCTGGAGGTACGCATTGACCGCGGTCTCGATGTTGTCGTACGCCTGCTGATACGGATTGACCGCGCTCGACGCCGCAGGGACAGTCGATGAGGTCGCGTTGCTGCCCGAGCCGGAGCCGTAGTTTGCCAGGCCGAGCGTCGCATAGCCGGCCGGCGCCGTGGACGGCGCGGAGCTAAACAGGACGTCGGAGCCCGGAAACGAGATCGTCACGACTCTATCCTAACCCAAGCGGGCGGGCAAGCGTAGCGCGTTGTGTAAAGTCTCGCGCAGCATGATATACGCGTTCATCCTTGCCGCAACACTCGCGCCCTCGCCCGCCTCCGGCGCGCACGCCATGATCGTCACCGAACAGCGTCTCGCGACGCAGGCGGGGATCGATGTTCTCAAAGCGGGTGGGAACGCGGTCGATGCCGCGGTCGCGGTCGGCTACGCGTTAGCCGTCGTCGATCCGTGTTGCGGCAACATCGGCGGCGGCGGATTCATGCTCGTTCGCATGCACGACGGGCGGCAAACGTTCATCGACTTTCGCGAACGCGCGCCGATGCGCGCGACCCGCGACATGTATCTCGACGCAAACGGAAATCCCGATCCGCAGAAGTCGCGCAAAGGCTGGCTCGCCATCGGCGTGCCGGGCACCGTCATGGGATTCGACCGCGCATTGCGCGAGTACGGGACGCTGCCGCGCGCAACGGTGATGCAGCGCGCGATCTCGCTTGCGCGCAACGGCTACGTCGTCAGCCCGGGCGACATGATTCCCTTCGATGGATCGCCTGCGGAGAGATACAGCGGCTGGGCATACGGCGCGAAACCGCACGTCGGTGAAAAACTCGTACAGCGCGATCTAGCACATTCGCTCGAATTGATCGCAAGGAACGGACCGAGTGCGTTCTACCGCGGGCCGATCGCCAAAGCGATCGTTGCGGCGTCCAACGCGAACGGCGGCATTCTCTCCGCGCGCGACTTCGCGTCGTACTACGTCGACGAGTACAAGCCGGTAACGTGCGCGTACCACGGTCTGGAGATCATTTCAGCGCCGCCGCCGAGCTCGGGCGGTGTGACGATGTGCGAGATCCTCAACATCGTCTCGCCGTATCCGTTCGCGCAGTGGGGATGGCATAGCGTGCGCGAAGCGCACTATCTCGCCGAAGCCGAACGTCGCGCCTATGCCGATCGCAACGCGTATCTGGGCGATCCCTCGTTCGTGAAAAATCCGATCGGACAACTTCTCGATCCAGCGTACGCCGCGGCGCTGCGTGCCTCGATCGATCCGGCCCGCGCGACGCCGTCGAAAGATGTGAAGCCGGGATTGCACGTCGCGGTGCACGAGAACGATGACACCACCCACTACTCGATAGTCGATAAAGACGGCAACGCCGTCGCGGTCACGTACACGATCAACGATTGGTTCGGCGCCGGCGTCGTCGCGCCGGGAACGGGATTTTTCCTCAACGACGAGATGGACGACTTCACCGCGAAGCCCGGGGTGCCGAATATGTTCGGCTTGGTGCAGGGCGAGCGCAACGACATCAAACCAGGCAAGCGCCCACTCTCTTCGATGACGCCGACGATGGTCACGCGCAATGGGAAGTTGGCGATGGTGACGGGAAGCCCGGGCGGCTCGCGCATCATCACGATCGCCTTGGAAACGCTGCTCAACGTGTTCGACTTCGGAATGAACGTCCAGCAGGCCGTGGACGCGCCGCGCATGCACATGCAGTGGCTTCCCGACCGCATCGATTACGAACCGGGCGCGTTTAGCGCCGATACGATGCGCGCGCTCAAGAGCGATGGCTATGCGTTCAACGAGGTTCCGTTTTGGGGTTCGGCACAGGCGATCGTGATCGATCCGAAGAGTGGAATTCGCTACGGCGGAACGGATCGTCGTCATCCTGCCGGAGCCGCTATAGGCATTTAATCCCTGGCTGCTTGCCCTTTGCTGCTCGCGCAAAGTTATTCACATCTTCTTCGCAGCTTCAAGAGATGACGTTAGGCTTGCCACACGTTCCCTGCACCTCCTTGGTTGCGGGAGTTCTGTTGTCAAGAAATTCGGAAGGGACAAGATGAGCGAGATGGCTGTCGTTGCCGCGCCGATACGCGTCTACATCCTTGAAAAACACCTCCTCTTCGCGAAGGCCATTGCACAAGCGCTCTCGGCCGAATCGAACATCAGAATCGCGGGCCTGGCACCCGACGGAGACGGCGCGGCATCTGCGCGCGACAACGTGGACGTCGTGGTAATCGATATCGACGACGTCGAGGACGTCGACGGAACCGTGCAGTCGTTGCGGGCACGCAATCCGGACGTTCACGTTTGCGCGCTCTCGATGCACGCACAACCGGATCTGTTGCAGCACTGCCTCTCCGCGGGCGCCGATGCCTACATCGTCAAAGACTCGTCGCTTCAAGAGCTGGTCACCGCGATCAACAACGTCGCCAAGGGCGTGAGCTACGTCGATCCGCGCGTCGCCGCAACCTACTTCCGCCGGCGGACCGATAACGGGAACGGAACGTCGCCGCTCTCACCGCGCGAGATCGAGATCATTCGTCTGGTCGCCCAAGGCCTGTCGAATCGCGATATCGGCCGCCGTCTCGTCGTCTCCGAGAAAACGGTCAAGAACCACATCAGTCACATCTTCTCGAAGCTGCATATCTCGACGCGGTCGCAGGCCGCCGTCCACGCAATCCGGCACGGACTCGTGTAAGCCCGCGCGAGGATGACTCGTTCGGGTATCGTCATCGCCTGCGCGTTCGTCCTGGCGGCACTTCCGCTTGCCGTCGTCTTGAACATCTGGCAGGACGAAGCGTTCACGCTCCACACGACCGCCGCCGGCATCGGATATGCCTTTCACGAAGCGCTCGCGTTCGAGCAGAGTGCTCCATTGTATTTTGTCGTGCTCGCCGCGATGCGAACGCTCGGCAGCGCGGTGTGGTACCTGCGATCGTTCTCCATCGGTTGTATCGCGGCCACAATTCTCTGCGCGGCGCCGCTTGCGCGGCGATACGTTCCGTCGATCGATCCGATCTATCCGACGCTCGTCATTGCCGTCAATCCGCTTGCGATGTGGGCCGCGCTCGAGATGCGCCCCTATGCGCTCATCGCGCTCTGCTCGGCGTTGGTCTTGCTCACGTTCTACGATGCGTTCCTGGCCGAGAACACGAACATCGGGCGTCGGGCACTATTCGCCGGCGTCGCAACGATCGCGCTGTACACGCAATTTTACCTGGCGTTCCTGATCCTCGGCCTGTCGGCGGCACTTCTCGCGTACCGTCGCGACCGGATGCCCGCGCTGCTGGCGTGCGGCGCGGTTGTCGCGCTGCTTTTTGCGCCGATGCTCGTCGTCGTCCCCGGCCAGGTTGCAAACTTCCGCGCACCGTTCCCGCATCCCACGCTTGCGTTGTCATCCGCCTCGATCGCATTTCCGGTCGTGCGGTACGTCTTGCCGGCGCCGGTGCCGGCAAAGCTTCTCATCATCGTCGTTACGATCGCGCTCGCATCGCTCGCGATCTTCTCCAAAGCGTCGATTCGATCGCCACGGTGGTACCTGCCCTTCGCGACCCTCGTGGCAGCCGGGCTTTTCGCAGTCGTCACCAATGCAGCGGGCGTGCTCGTGCTTGCCCGCCACGTTACGTCGCTGTACGTTCCGGCGGTGCTTTCCGTATTCGTGCTGATCGGCAACCTCGATCCATTCAAACGCCTCGTTGCGGCACGCTGGTGGTCGAGCGTCGCGGCGGCGTTCGGAATTCTCGCAATGCTGATAACCTATCGGCCGCTTGCTAAGCCGGGTGATTGGATTCGCGTGAACCACTTCATTCGCGATCACGAACGCGGCGACGAACCGATTGCCGTCTTCGAAGCCGAGAACGCCCTGCCGTTCGCGCATTACTACCATGGACCCAATCGCATCGTCGCCATCCCGAGCGGCGTCGATTTCCGGCGGTACGATCTGGCCGCATTCATCGTTCACGCGCCCGTCCAACTTTCGCGCGCGTTTCCGTCGGCGAAGCGCGTCTGGTTGCTTCGCGCAGGCGGCTGCCAAGCGGACGGCGTCACGTACGGTTGCTCGATCGTCGACGCATTCATTCGCACGCGATATCGACCGTTACTTTCGCGCTCGTTTTACGGCGCGGACGTGTATCTGCTCGAAAAGATCGACGAACGTCCCACAACGTAGGTCGAAAGTCCTAAAGCTTTCGTGATATCAATCCGACACTAGGGTTGGAACTTTTTTCCAAGACTACTGTCGGCGTCTGCCCTTCGACGCAAGCATCCCCGCTTTGCACGGCGCCACGATCACTTTTTGACTCGAGGTATGCCACATGCCACAATCGCGTGGGCGTCTGTTTGCTATTGCCTGCGTCGCCGTGCTTGCCGGATGTAGTGCCGGCGGCGGCAGCGGCTCCCCTGTTCCGGTTTCGCAAGCGGTAACCGTCGTATCGCCGGCGGCGACTGCAACGGTGAAGCCGATGACACTCTCGACTGCGGTGTCTGTTGACTCGCCGCTTGCTTACTACCATCTCGACGATACGGGCAGCGTTGCCGCCGATGCTTCGGGGCACGGCCTCAACGGTGCCGTCGGCACCTCGGTAGCCGAGAATGCGACCGGGCTCGTAACGTCCTCAACCGACAGCGCGATGTCGTTCCCGGGATTGCAGAGTGCGTCCGGCGTTGTGAACGTCGCGGGTACGAGCAAGCTTCAACCGTCGAACGCCAGTCTTGAAGCGCTGGTGCGCTTCTCCGCGACGCCGGCCGACTACACGATCGTCGCCGGCTATGGAAAGAGCAGCGGTTCGGGAACGTACGAAATGTACTTCAAGTCCGGACACGTCGTGGCGCAGTTTACCACGAACAACGGACTTGCAAATGTCGTCTCCCCGAGTGCGCTCGTCGCCGGGAAGATCTATCAGCTCGACGCCACCTACGACGGCAAAACCGCGTCCCTCTACGTCAACGGCGCACTCGCCGCGTCGGTCGCGCGGAGCGGGTGGCTCGTCTACGGTTCCGGCGCCGGCTTCGCGATTGCCGGAAGCTATTCGTCCGTCAACCCCGGCTACAAGGGAGTCGTCGACGAAGTTTCGGTGTACGCGTATTCGCTGAGCGCAACCCGCGTTGCCGCGCACTATGCCGCGGCGATCACCACGGCAACGCCTACCCCCGCGCCGACGGCAACGCCGACCGCGACGCCGACTGCAAAACCGACGGTGGCACCTACGCCGACTCCGACCGTCGCTCCGACGGCAACGCCGCTGCCGGCGACCATCGCCGGAGCAACGTACGCCGGATGCCCCGTCTTCACGGCCGGCGATTATTACAACAACAATATCAGCAGCGCATCGATCGATCCGAATAGCGCCGCGTACATCAAGGCGGTGTATTCGACGGGCGACACGGGCGGGTTCTATGCATCGACCGGTGTCGAGAAAGTTAATCTCGCCAGCGCGAGCACGCCGCTGTACACGGTCAAACAGCAGGTGAGTTATCACTCGTTCCCCGTGGCGTATCCATGGCTCTCGTCCTATTTCATCGAACCGCTCAGCGATAAACATTCGATGGTCGTGCAAAACGCGAGCTGCCATCTTTACGAAGCGTACGGTACGACGTTCTCGAACAACGTGCTCTCGGCATACTCCGGTGCAAACTGGGATCTCACCAAACCGTTCGCGCCGTTACCGGCGGGGCAACCGTCCGCAATGGCGTCCGGTCTCTCGCTCTTCGCCGGCGCCGTGAAGTGGGAAGATTACCAGTCGGGAACGATCCGGCACGCCCTCAACTGGGGCGGTGTCGCCCACACCGTCGCGCAATACAAGTTCGTCCTGCCCGCAAGCGATACGGATCAACTCGCCTTTAACGGCGGTTCGTTACCGCAACTCCCGTACGGCGCGCACCTTCGCCTCAAGGCGTCGTTCAGCACCGCCGGATGGGGACCCGAAGCGACGGCCGTCGCGCAAGCGATGAAGACGTACGGCATCTACCTCGCGGATACGGGCTCGAGCGGAAACGCGCTCTACTTCACCAATGCCCCCGACGGCTCGAACCCGTGGAACGGCAGCGATCTTTCCGCGCTCGGAAAGATTCACATCACCGACTTCGATGTGCTGACGTTGCCCCCGGTTCAAACGGTGCCGGGCCACTAGCGGCCGTTGATTGCGCCGGCGGCGATTCCAATGGCGATCGCCGCCGGCTGCAGCAACAGCTGTGAGAGCAAAAAGCCGATAACCGCACTTCCCGCAAGACCCGCGACGAGCGCGCGAACTTGCGCGACGCTGCACTCGCCGCGGGCAGCGCGATCGGTCATCAGCGCCGATGCGGGATCGACGACGATGTTGTAGGCAATCGTCGCGACGCCGTTGACGAGCCCGCTCGAGAGCAGCGCCGTGCGCGCGCTGGCCGGATATAACACGCTTGCATACGCCGCAGCGACGATTCCGACGCCGTAGATCGCGGTGACGAATGCGTTGAGCGCGAGCACATCTTTCGGCACACCTGAAAATGAGAGCGGAAGTCCGCGCTTGACGAACGAGCGTTTCATGTCGACGCATACCGAGAAGAGCGTGCGAGGCGACGCGAGGGCGCGCATCGCGCGCAGGACGTTTCCGTGCCGCTCTAGTCCGCCGATCGCGCGGAGATAGAGCGCGACGAACGCCGGAATGGCGATGCTTCCGGCGATGGAGCCGATGAACCCCGCAAAGACGATCGTTCGCAGTTGCCATTCGAAGGGTGACGTCGACGTCCGATGCGCGCCGTCGGCGAGCGAACCGAGAACGGGAGTGTACGCCATGGACGCAAACCGGCTGCTGGTCACGAAAATGTTGAACAGCGACATCGCGGTCGAGGCGCGCTTCGACAGCGCGCCGGCTAAGCGTGCCGCGTACGCCGCGATCGATAGCGCTTGCACGACGCCGTTGAGAATCAGAGCCGCGCACAACTGCCAACTCCAAAACGCGCTATGCGCGACGGTCATTATTTGATCGCGGCGTACGAACAGCCGGGAACGGCGACGTCGGCTAGCAGCTTCGTGACCGCCGTCGCGCGAATGACCGGCAAGACGTAACGCGCGAACTTCGATCCCTCCGTCGTTCGGCGCAAGTCCCATCGGTCAAGGACGATGCGAAACCCCGCCTCTTTGAGCATCCGCCGGGCCTTCCACGGCGTGAACCAGTGGTATGCAGGACGCGACGTATGGCCGATCGATTGCGGCCGATTCCGAATAGCCCACGTCATGATCGCGCGCTTGAGCGGATCGGGATACCAGCCGAATCCGGGAAAGCCGCGAATCTCGCTTTGTATCGGGCACATGCTGCTCGCGGTGTTGAACCAAAAGATTCCGCCGGAACGAAGCACGCGGTACGCTTCGGAAAACGCCTTGCGCGGATCGTCGACGTGTTCGATGACGCTCTTGGCATGAACGACGTCGAATGAAGCCGAGTGAACGGGAAGCGATTCCGCGGTCCCGTTCAAGATGACGACGTCGTCGCCGCGCTCGGCGGTGAGCGAGGCGGCCACATCACGCGCTCCTGCGAGCGGCTCGACTCCGATCGCGTCGTACCCCAGCTCCTTGCATGCCGCGACGAACAAGCCTTGGGCGGACCCGATGTCGAGAATGCGTATGCCGCGCAGCGTGTGAAATGGAGCTAGCCGGCTCAGGACCTTGCGTGCGTGCTGCTGCTCGTATGACGTCCGGGCGCGGGCCGAATCGGCGGTGCGCAGTTCCGTTGCTTGAAGCATACCCGTAGCGTAGCGCGATGGAAGCGAACGCGCGTCGGACCATTGCCATGGAACGTTCGTCCTATCGGGGGGGCGATGCGGCCGGTTCGTTTCCGCTTGCGGACGCGTACACTTGGAGTGGATGAGAGCGTTGTATGTGACCCTCGCGGCGGGTGTGGTGCTCCTCGCCGCGTGCGCCGGGCTGCTTCTCCGTCGCGGCGACCTCACGTCACAGATCGCTCTCATCGCCATGTTCGTCGCACCGCCGGCCATCTTTTTTGCGATTACGCGCCCGTTGATCTTTCCGTTCTGCCTCTATGTCGTGCTGGTGCCGTTCGACAACCTGCTCGCGATCGGAACGTTCGGCACGTTGACCAAATTGCTCGCGATGATCGCGGGCGCATGCGTGGCGCTTGGGCTTCTGCGATACGTCCGGGCCGCACCGTTCTCACGGGCGTCGCTCCTGCTGTGCGGCGTCTTTGCGTGGATGTTGCTCAGCGTGTCATGGGCGATCGATCAGCAAGCGGCGCTCAACGCGCTCATTCCGTACGCGACGATCTTTGCGTTCTACATCGTGCTCGCAAGCGCGACGCCGTCGCGAGCCGAACTGGTCGTCGTGCTCGTGGCAATCGCCGTGAGCGGCCTCATCGCGGCCGGCTACGGCGCGAACAATTTCATTCACAACCCCTTCATGGCCGTCAACGCCGCGCGTCTCGTCCTGCGCAACCAGTCGACCGACATCGACCCGAACCAATTCGCCGATTCGCTTCTCGCGCCGTGTGCGTTGATCGCCATGTGGGGATTGCGCTCGCGAAACCTGCTCTTCAAGGCGGCCGCATTCGGCGGCATATCGCTGCTTGGAGCGGCCATCGTCGTGAGCGGCTCCCGCGAGGCGCTCATCGCGCTAGTGCTGCTCTTTCTCTATCTGGTCGTTCGCTCGAAATACCGCGTGCAGATGCTCGCCGTGATGGCGGCGCTCGCTCCGCTGCTCACGTCGATGCCTACCACGATGTGGATGCGCTTCACGCAACTCGCGTCGACGGGCGGCGCAGGGCGCGCCGACATTTGGAGCGTCGGGCTCGAGGCGGCCAAGCATCGTCCGCTTTTGGGCTACGGCATCGGAAATTTCCAAGCGGCATACGACCAGTTTTACCTCGGCGTTCCACAAACGTATCCCTACGGATTCGATAGCCCGGCGCATAATATCGTCTTACACTACGGGGTCGAACTCGGCGTGGTGGGGCTCGCGTTCGTCGCACTGTGGTTCGTCCTTCATTGGCGCGCGATGGCCGCAATCGACGTGAAGAGTCCGTGGCGCGACTACGCGATCGCGCTCGAAGCCGCGCTCGTTGCGATCGGATTTACCTCGTTCACGATCGATCTTTTGACCTACAAGTACGCATGGCTGGTATTCGCGGCGATCGCGCTGCTCGCCAATGCCGAGCGCGCCGGTCAGGAGAGCGCCGAGACGCGCGCCGCGACGCTCGTCATGATGCCGGCGCGATCCGCGCGCTGACGAACGGCGTTTCGTCCACGCTCGCCGATCGCCCGCCGCTCGGATGGATCGAGCCGCGCAAATGCGCGCAGCGTCTGCGCGATTGCCGCCGCGTCCCCCGCGGGAACGTGCGCCGCGCCGAGTTCGCGCGCGATCCGTTCGGCCTCGCCGTTTGCCGCGACGATGGCGGGAACGCCGAGCGAAAGCGCATCGTAGATTTTCGTCGGCACGCTTTCCTGAATTCCGGCGCGCAGCGGAATGAGCGCGACGCTTGCCCCGGCGAGCGCCCGCATTGCATCGTCGCGCGGCATCGTTCCACGAAATCGCAGGTTCGACAGCCGTTCCGCGCCGGCGCGCCTTTCGAGGCGCGCGCGCTCGGCGCCGTCGCCGACGAGTTCGAGAGTGATGCCGTCGGGCGCGACGAGCGCGGCGACCTCGGCTAAAACGTCGACGTCGGTTGCAAGTCCCAGATTGCCCGCATACATCGCGACGAATTCGCTCCGCGGCGTATAGGTTATCTCGGAAGGTGTATGGGTACTCGCAGCGTTTGGCGCTAAGAGCACCCGCTCGGCCGGGAGCCCGCGGGATTGGATCTGCCGTAAAGCCGTCGGCGTCACGGCAATCGTACATGCGGCCGTGTGATACAGCGCGCGGGCGATCGTTTCACAGATGCGTGCCGGC